>DATLMQ010000339.1:0-12594 GCA_035537215.1 Acidobacteriaceae bacterium | reverse complement strand
CTACTCACAACCAACGCAAGGAGTCCCTCACAATGGCAAAAGGAATGACCAAGACACAGCTGATCCGCACCATGGCGGAGAAGCTCGAGTTGACCAGCAAGCAGACCGGCACCTTCTTCCAGGTGCTCGCAGATACCGCGGTCAAGGAAACCAAGAAGAACGGCGAGTTCACCATCCCCGGCCTCGGCAAGCTCGTCAAGGCAGAGCGCAAGGCACGCGTCGGCCGCAACCCCCAGACCGGCGAGGCCATCAAGATCAAGGCGAAGACCGTTGTGAAGTTCCGTGTCGCCAAGGCGGCCAAGGACACCATCGCACCGCCCAAGAAGTAGTCGGGCCCCCTGTCTGCAAACGCCGGAGACGCTCGCATGGCTCCGGCGTTCGTGTCTCCGGACCCTCCGCGTGCTGGCGTTCGTGTCTCGAGACATTCGTCTCTCCGCTCGCCCGCCGCTTACTCGCCCGCTTCCGCCTTCGGCACTCGCGGCAGCATCGCGATCACAATGATCGAGAGCCCCAGCGAAATCAGCACGCCGCGAACCAGCGTCATCGCGTTGAAGCTCCAGCCGAAGATCACAAACGTCACCGCCACTCCCACCATGTAGACCTCGACCAGCAACGCCTGGCCCCAGCGAGGGCGCACCCCGGCCGAAGCCACCTGCGGCGTCGGGGACGGCAGAAACCGCGGCACCCGCGCCCTGTACGCCCTGTACGCCTCGCCGAAACGCTGCAGCAGAAACGGCTCCTCCGCCAGCGCCAGCCGCACCTGGAAGGTCCACAGCAACACAACCGCGAACATCGCCCCGCTCGCCGGCATCAGGATCGCCAGTCCCAGCGTATGCAGCAGCGTCCCCAGGTACAGCGGATTCCGCGTCCTTCGATACGGCCCATCCACAAGCAGCCTCTGCCCATGCATCGTCTGCGACTGCACCACACTCGCGCCCACATACGCCGCGCCCCAGACGCGCAGGAACGCTCCCATCGCCACCAGCACAATCGCCACCATCAGCACCGCATTGGTCGCGCCCGTAAAGCTCAGCCAGCCCGCCTTCGAGAGCGTCCCCGAGAGCACCAGCCACGTCGTCGTGCGCCTCCACCCCAGCGGCTGGCACCAGGGCGCCCAGAAGCCAAGCATGTAGATCACCGCATGGATGGCATACCGCAGCCGATACTCCAGTCTCGTCGCCCCCATCAGAAGCCGCTCACAGTCATCTTGTCCTTCACCCGCACACCCTCCACGGCCAGCTGCGCCTCCATCGGCTCCGCGCCCAGGCAGCACGAGCACACATCCACCAGCGCACGCTCTTTCTGCAAAAGCTCCATGAACATACACTTCCTTCAGAACCTGGCTTGTGTCGATATCCTACTCGTCTGCGCCATTGTTCGATACTCATCGAAATGAAGGTCGCCTCTCATGAGCACCTCCACCGCCGAAGGCAGGCTCCGCTGCGCCTGGGCACAGCCCGATCCCCTCCTGCGCTCTTACCACGACACCGAGTGGGGCGTCCCCGAGCACGACCCCCGCGCCCTCTGGGAGACCCTCATGCTCGAAGGCTTCCAGGCCGGCCTTTCCTGGATCGTCGTCCTCCGCAAGCGCGACACCTTCCGCAAAGCCTTCGCAAACTTCGACCCCGAGCAGGTCGCCCGTTTCACCGAGTCCGACATCCTCCGCCTTCTCCAGGATCCTGGCATCATCCGCTCTCGCGCCAAGATCCAAGCCACCATCAACGGCGCGCGCGTGTTCAACACCATGCAGGCCTCCGGCGACGACTTCGCGCGCTTCGCCTGGAGCTTCGTCGACGGCCATCCCCTGCAGAACTCCGGCCCCGTGCCCGCGCAGACCGTCCTCTCCCTCAAACTCTCCAGGGAACTCAAACGCCGCGGCTTCAAGTTCGTCGGCCCCACCATCGTCTACGCCTGGATGCAGGCCGTCGGCCTCGTCAACGACCATTCCCCTGACTGCTTCCGGCGGCTTCCGGTCGCGAAGTCTGCCAGGTCTATGAAAGCTGCCCACTCTGCTGGCCCAGCGCGTTGAGGATCGAGTCGAAGTCATCCACGCCCGCGTACTCGATGATGACCTTGCCCTTGCCCTTCTTGTCCTCGATCGTCACCTTCAGACCCAGCGACCGCCGCAGCTGATCCTCGGCCTCGCGCACATTCGGGTCCACCACCCGCGCCGCCGCCGCCGGCTTCTCCGCCATCTCCGGATGCAGCAGCCCCTGCACATACTTCTCCGTCGAGCGCACGGAAAGATGCAGCGCCAGCACCTTCTGCGCCGCCGCTGCGATCTGCTCGGGCGTCGGGAGCGCCAGCAGCGCCCGCGCATGCCCAAAGCTCAGCTCGCCCGACTCCACATGCTGCTGCACCTCTGCCGGCAACTTCAGCAGCCGCAGGAAGTTCGACACCGAAGCCCGGTCCTTGCCCGTTCGCTCTGCCATCTGCTCCTGCGTCATCTGGAAGTCGTGGCTCAGCCGCTGATACGCATGCGCCTGCTCCATCGGGTTCAGGTCCGCGCGCTGCAGGTTCTCCACGATGGTCATCTCCATCGCCTGCACGTCGGAGACCTCACGCACGATCGCCGGAACCGTCGCCTTGCCCGCCCGCTGACTCGCCAGCCATCGGCGTTCGCCGGTGATGAGCATGTATCGCCCATTACCGCCCATTCGTACGATTATCGGCTGCACCACCCCGGACGCCTTGATAGACGTAGCCAGCTCGTCCAGCTTCTCGTCATCAAACCCGCGCCTCGTCTGGAAAGGGTTCCGGTCGATCTGCTCCACCGGAATCTCCAACGGCTGGCCGTTCGTCGCCGCCGATGACTCCGCCACAGCCGCAATCGCGGGCACGGCCGCTGGCCTGGAGGGCAACAACGACTCCAGGCCGCGACCCAGCGCACGCCGCTTCGAATCTCCTGCTGAACCGCTAGCCATTCCAGAACCTCACCACGTAATCTCTGCGCAATCTACTCGCCGCGGCCGAACGGCCACACCCTCGTCTTCTTCGGCGTGCTCAGGATGGGCCGCTCCGGTACGGGAGGAACCTCATCCAGTACCAGCTTCTTCACCGGAGCTGTTTTCTTCGCCGTCAGCCCATGCCTCTTCAACAACTCCGCCGCCAGATCCAGGTAGGCCTCCGCTCCGCGAGACTTCGGATCGTAGACCATCACCGGCTTCCCGTGGCTCGGAGCCTCTGCCAAACGTATATTGCGTGGGATCGTCGTCGTAAACAGCTTGTCCGCAAAGAAGTTCCGCAGATTCTCCCGCACCTGCTGCGAAAGGTTCGTTCGCTCATCAAACATCGTCAGCAGCACACCCTCCAGCCCCAGCCCCGGATTAAACGCTGCCGCCACCCGGTCCAGCGTAGAAATCAGCTCCGAGATGCCCTCCAGGGCGAAATACTCCGCCTGCATGGGCACCAGGAGCCTGTCGGCCGCCACCAGGCAGTTCAGGGTCAGCAGGTCTAAAGCCGGAGGACAGTCCAGAAAGATAAATCGATACTTTGGCCGGGCCGGCTCCAGCGCCTCGCGCAGCCGGAACTCCCGCCTTTCAGCGCCCACCAGCTCCAGGTTGGCCCCAATCATGTTTTTCGTGCCCGGAATCAGCTCCAGGTGTTCCGTCTCGGTCTTTAGCGTCGCCTCTTCCGCCGTTGACTGTGCCACCAGCAGGTCGTAGATCGAGGCTCGCTCCTCATCTTTGCCAATACCCAGCCCCGCCGTGGCGTTCGCCTGAGGGTCGCAGTCGATCAGGAGTGTCTCGAAACCCTGCATCGCTACAGCGGCGGCCAGATTGATCGCGGTTGTAGTCTTTCCAACCCCGCCCTTCTGGTTCACGACAGCAATCACCATCGCTGAAGCCGTCGAGCCAGAGGCCGTCCCACGCGCCGCTGCAGTGCCAGCAGCCAAACTAGGCTGTGATGTTTTTTCAGGAGTCTTAGAGGCGTCCGGCATGAGTCGATCCCCAGCCTAGCAGATCATCCAGTCTATGTTCCACGTGGAACACTACGCCTCTAGATCCCGGCGCCTGCGCGGTCTCTCGGCCTTGAACTTCTCCAGATCGGGGCTACGAAACACCCGCTTGGGAATCCGTCGTTCCTCCACCGGCTCCCCCCTGCGGAAAACCTGTGCAAGCAGAAGTAACGCCGCGAACCCCAACCCAGGCTTCAGCCACTCTGCCCGCGCACCCGACAGCAAAAGCTCCCTCGCGTATGCAAGGAAGCTCTTCCAATCCAGGAGAAGAAGTACAGCAGAAACAACGGAGCGCACGAACCTGCCCCACGCCTCGCGACTCGGTGGCCACGAGGTCGTCCACTCTTTCATACCACATCCGCCAGGCGCAGCACTTACCGCAATACCAAACCTTGAGTTATGTTCCACGTGGAACATCTGAACCCGGTCGCCAGAGCACCAGCCGCCGGTGCTCCGCCTGAGGCAGACTGAACTCCTCTGCCACCGGCGGCATCTCCGCGTCCCGGCCCGCCAGCACCGCCATCCACCCGCCCATCCCCACCCGTCCCTCAGCTACCGCCAGCGAAGTTTCCATACGGTCCACCGCCCGCAGCGCGACTGCCGAAAACCGTCTGTCCTTCGGCATCTCCTCCACCCGTCGCGGCCATACCTCCGCCGTCGCACCCACGGCCCTGATCGCCTCCCGCAGGAACGCCACTTTCCGCGCCTGCGACTCCGCCAGCGTCATGCGCAGTTCGGGACACAGTAACTGCATCGGCAGCCCTGGAAATCCCGCTCCCGATCCGTAGTCCAGAATCTGCGCCCCCGGCTCCAGTCGGTTCTGCAGCCGCAGCCCGGTAAACAAGCTCTCCCCAAAATGCCGCTCCACCATCTCCTCCGGGGAGCGGATCGCCGTCAGGCTTACCCGGGCATTCCATCGCACAAGCAGGTCCAGATAGGCGGAAAGCTGCCCCAGCAGCTCTCCCGTGAGTACCCCGACCGACGACGTAGCGGAGCCCTCTCCCGCGACAAACGGCTCCAGAAGCTCTCGCATCCTCGCTTCAGAAACGGCTGCCACCTCTACACTCTCCCAGCGGAGATCCCCATCACCCGCTTTGCCTCATGCACCAGCCGAGCAAACATCGCCCGCGATCCCTGGCTGATCTCCACGCTTCGCTCCGGATGCCACTGGACGGCCAGCAGAAACCAAGGATCAGCGGAGTCATATGTCCCTTCCACCGCCTCAATCACACCATCCTCGGGACAGCGCGCCACAATCCGGAGCCCCTCCCCGGGAGACCCCACCGCTTGATGATGGCTAGAGTTCACCGGCAGCCGCAGAAACCCATCACGGCTTGGAGCCTCGGCTTCTTCCAGCAGCGACCCCAGCAGGCTGTCCGCAGCCACGTACACCGTGTGCGCCACCGCCACCTTACTCCCCGCAGAGTGGTTCACCGGCATGGGCATCAGATCCTGCATCAGCGTCCCACCACGGTACACATTCAGAGACTGCATCCCGAAGCAGATTCCCAGCACCGGAATCCGGTGCCGCTCGCACTCCTCCAGCAGCGTCCAGTCCGCCGCCTCTCGAGCTTCATCCGCCTTTGCCGTGGCAGGATCACGCTCCGCCCCAAACCGCTCCGGCTCCACATCCGCCGGGCTCCCCGGCAGCAGCACCCCGGAGCACCCCCGTACCAACTCCCGGATCGCCGCCGCAGGCCTTCCCAACTCCAGCCGCACGGCCTCGCCACCAGCCTGCTCCACCGCCGCCGCGTAGCTCGGCCACGATCGCCCGTTATAAGGCTCATCTCCGCTCGTGGGCACAGGAATAACGATTCGCACTCGATCCATGCCCCATTCTCGCACCGATCACCTTGAGACGAGCCTCGCGTTCGCCGTTGCCGAAGCACAAGAACTCAGAATAAGTACCTTATAATCAATAAGTTATCGAGATAAGCTACGAGCTAGACACATCGCTCAACTCTGAAGGCCATCGCCTCCAAACGCTAACCACGTAAGCACGGCGACTAGGGCCGCACCTGTCGGAGCACGACTCGCCTCCAAGAGCACAGGCCCAATCCCGCCGACCTCAAGCCAGCCGATGGCCCTCTTGCCCGGACACAAGTAGGTCCTCGATACGCACCGGCAGACGCCGGACACGGACGCCGGTGGCGTGATGCACCGCATTCGTAATCGCCGCGGCGACTCCCGCCAACCCGATTTCGCCGACCCCACGTGCTCCAAGCGGGTTCAGGTTGAAGTCCGGGTAATCCAGAAACGTGACATCAATCTGGGGACAATCCGCGTTCACCGCGACAAGGTAGTCCGCAAGACTGTTGTTGACCGGCTGCCCCGTCCGCTGATCGTATTCCGTAGCCTCCAGCATCGCCATGCCCACACCCATCACAACCGCGCCTTCGATCTGGTTCCTGGCCGTCTTCGGATTGAGCATTCGGCCCGCGTCAATGATGGTGACAACCCGGCTGACCCGCAGGCGAGCGATCTCGGGCTGCCATGTCACCTCGGCAAACTGCGCACCGTAGCTGTGAAACGAAAATTTGCTGTTCGGGTCGCCCAGCGTCCCACGCGACTTCCCATTCCCATTCACAGACCGTATTCTCCCCAGCTTCAGCACCTCCGCCGTCGAGAGGGTGGGTCCCGTCTTCCCCTTCAGGCACACCATGCCGTTTACAAGCTCGAGCTCCTCCTGCTTCTTTCCCTTGAAAGGACTTCCGTCTGCCTTGATAGCTACGGTGAGAACCGATTTGGCCGCCTTTCGGGACGCCTCCAGCACTGCCGGTACCATCGAGGCCGTCGCCCATGAGCCTCCGCTGATCGGTCCCGGCGGCAGCGACGAGTCTCCCAGCACCACCTCCACCTTCTGCACCGGCACGCCCGTCTCATGCGCGACCATCTGCGCCACCACGGTATAAGTCCCCGTGCCCACATCCTGTGAACCGGAAGCGACCCGTGCAGTGCCGTCGGACCGTAACTCGACGGTGGCCTCGGCGTCCGTCTTCATGGCGCCCCACAAGGCGCCAGCCACACCCCAGCCCAGAACCTCTCCCGCGGCGTTCTTCATTGAGCCCACGGCGGCGTTCCTTTTCCCCCATCCAAACTTCTCCGCACCGACGGTGAGGCACTCCTGAAAGTGCCGCGAAGAGAAGGGCTTGCCATCCGTCTCATCTACCTTCGGCTCGTTCATCAAGCGAAGCTGTACGGGATCCATCTTCAGCTTGATGGCAAGCTCATCTACGGCAGATTCCAGCGCGTACAAGCCCGGAACCGCGCCCGGTCCCCGCATCGACGTTGGACTTCCCACATTGCGCCGCACCATGCTCGACGTCACCAGCACATTCGGGCACGAGTAGAGAATTCCTGTGGCCTCTCCGCAGCCCTCGTCGTAGTCATCCTGGATGCTCGTGTGGTTGGCGTAGTCCTGGTGGATCGCCGTGAACTTGCCGCTGGGATCAGCCGCCAGCTCTATGCGTTGGTCGATCGCCGGCCGATGCCCCACACTCTCAAACATCATCCCGCGGCTCACCACCAGCTTCACCGGGCGCTTCAGGTTCCGTGCACATGCGGCCGCAAGCCCCGCGTGCGGCCATGGCCAGAGTTTGCCCCCAAAGCCGGACCCCAGGTACCGCGTGATCACCTGTACTCGATCCGGAGGCACACCCAGCATCGCCGCCATCACGTCGCGATGATTCACCACAGCCTGCGAGGTCTCGTACAGGGTGAACTTGCCGCCCTCATACACCGCCACCGACGCGTGAAGCTCAATCGGATTGTGCGTCTCCGCGGGAATGCTGTACACCGCGTCATGCTTGATCGTTGCCGCATGCAGGGCCGCGGCGATATCGCCACGTTTGGTCACCTCTTTCGCTTCGTTCAACCCCGAAGCGTTTTCACCGGTCTTCGGCTGCTCCTTCGGCTTCCTTTCGCGATTCGGCGATTCCAGCAGCTGGTCGGCGGTATTGTGCGCCGCCTTCGCATACGTCACCTTCACCGCTTCCGCCGCGGCCCGGGCCTGCTCCATCGTCTCAGCCACCGCCACCGCCACGTATTGACCGTAGTAGCGAATCGTAGTGTCCTCCAACGGCGGACGGCGCTCATCCAGCATCAGGCTGAGCCCGGCCCCGGGAGGCACCCGGTACAGTTCGCCGAGATTCTCGTGCGTGTAGACCGCCAGCACGCCCGGCATCTTCTCCGCCGCCGCCGTATCGATCGTCTGCACCGTTCCGCTGGCGATCGTCGCCGTCGTCGGCCATGCATGGACCAGCCCCGGGAAGTGGTGATCGGACGTGTACATGGCGACCCCGGTCGTCTTCACAGGACCGTCGATCCGCGGCGTGGCAACACCGAAAACCTTGCTCTCGTGAACCTCTTCCAGAGTGTGTTCCTGCTCCTGGGCCATCACCATCCTCCTTAGGCCTGCGCTGCCTGGGTCAGGGCGTGCGTGAGGCATCGCTTCGCCAGTTCGACCTTGAACCCGTTCTGAGATTGTGGCCGCGCGTGGCTCAACGCTGCCTCGGCGGCTGCCCTGAAGTTCTCCGCCGTCGGTGCCTTTCCCTGCAAAGCACGTTCAGCTTCCGGCGACCTCCACGGAATCGTGCCCACGCCACCCAGCGCCACCCGCGCATAGTCGATGTGCCCGCCCGTCTGCTTCAGCACAATCGCCGCCGATGCCAGCGCGAACTCATACGACGCGCGATCACGCAGCTTCAGATACAAACTCTTCGCTCCCGCGGGAATCGCGGGAATCGTGACATGCGTGATCAGGTCGCCGGGCTCCAGCACCGTCTCCCGTTCCGGTGTTCCACCCGGCAGCAGAAAGAACTGGCTGATGGGCACAGCCCGTTCGCCCTTGCTCCCCGTCACGTGCAGCGTGGCCTCCAGCGCAGCCAGCGCCACGTTCTGATCGGAGGGATTGCTGGCGATGCATTTGTCGCTCGTTCCCAGGATGGCCAGCATGCGGTTGTGTCCGCCCATGGCCGAACATCCACTGCCCGGCTGCCGCTTGTTACATCCATACGCTGTGTCCCGGTAGTACACGCAACGAGTCTTCTGCAGCACATTCCCCGCGGTCGTTGCCATGTTCCGCAGCTGTGTCGACGCTCCGCTCAGGATCGCCTGCGAGAGCACAGGGAACCGCTGCTTCACCCGCTCGTCGTGAGCCACCTCGCTGTTCGTCGCAAGCGCTCCGATCTTCAGGCCGCCATCCGGTGCAAGCTCGACCGTGTTCAGCGCTAACCCGTTGATGTCGATGAGCTGCCGTGGAGTCTCCACGTTCAGCTTCATGTAATCCACCAGATTCGTGCCACCCGCGATGAAGCGGATCGCCGCTCCCTGCTGAGCCGTCGGAGACTTTGCCTGCGCCGCCACCGCGTCAGGAATGGAATTCACAGCGATCAATTCGAAGGGCTGCATCGGTTCACTCCTACGCCGAACGGCGGCGGCACGCCTGGACGGCGCTCACGATGTTGGGGTAAGCGCCGCAGCGGCAGATATTGCCGCTCATGGCCTCTCGTACATCCTCGTCGGCAGGTCCCCACGGCTCTTTCAACATCGCCGCCGCGGACATGATCTGCCCGCTCGTGCAATACCCGCACTGATACCCGTCATGTTCCACGAACGCCGCCTGTACCGGATGCATCTTCTCCGGCGTCCCGAGCCCTTCGATCGTGGTGATCTCCGCCTTCTGCTGCATCGCCGCGAACAGCAGGCAGCTGTTCGCTCGGCGTCCGTCGACGTGCACCGTGCAGGCACCGCACTGTCCGTGATCGCAGCCCTTCTTCGTCCCGGTGAGATGTAGCGTCTCGCGCAGCGTATCCAGAACCGTCGCGCGCGGATCGATCTGTACGTGGTGCGTCGTTCCGTTCACCTTCAGCGTGACAGGAACGGTTCCCGTGGGCGCAGTTGGCGCGGCTGCTTGGCTGGAGGTCTGCAGGCCCTCCGCCGCGGCACTGGCCGCGGGCGCCGCGATGCCGGCCGCCGCCGTGGCCACACCCGCAGCCCCCGCCCGCGAAAGGAATGCTCTCCGGCTGAGCTTCTGCAGTGTGGTCGACGCCACCTGCTCGTCGCTATCGGATGGTGCCATCTGCTCCTCCTCGATCGTTTGCGCCCTTACAGCTTACCGTCGGCGGCGCCGGGCTGGGCTCCACAAAATGCGACGTCAACTCTCGCTCTGCCAATGCCGTCGATGGTCGCGGAACGACGGTGGGAATTTCATCTCTCAGCTCAGGTATCTGCCCCGAGGGTCCGGAAGTTGATCGAGTACCTCAGCGAGCTCACGGGGGGCACACTGTGTTCCCACTCTCTCCGAGCCTCTCCCGAAAGCATGTAAATGGATCGGGGCTTCAGCGCATGCGAAATCCGTTCCCACCCATCGCCCTTCGCTCTGCGAAAACGCATCGGTGCAGCCGCAAGTAGCGACACACCGACAACGTTCCCAAACTCCGCCTTATCCTTGTGCCACCCAATCCCTGCGCCCGTGCGGTACTCATTCACTCCAACCTGCCGGAACGCCTCCGGCGCCACCCCGGCAAACCTCGCAGCCCGCACAAGAAGATCCTCAAGAAACCCTGGCATATCCTCGGCTCGTTCCACAGAGCGACGGCTGAAGTTATAGGCCAGCCCAAAACTAGCCACCCGCCGATTGCCTACGTGCCCGTGAAACTCGAACGGCTGCAGATCCAATGTTCCGAGCTCCGCTGCCAGGGCAGCCTCCTCCTCTTCCGTCAGGATCTCGTCCTGATAGCGGAATCCCCGAGGCTCTGCTTCAGCAGGCGTTGGCTCCATCTCCGCAAACAGTGCACGTTGGCCATCCATCAGAAGCGGTCCTCATCCCTTGCCCTTCTTGATCCTTAGAGTGGTTCGCGCCGCGGCAGGTAGCATCACCCCCCGAACGTCCGGCTCCTCCATACACCGCCCTCGTAACGCGCTCGCAGCCGACGTCACACGACGGATCGCCCGCCCAACCACGCGTCCCGCGTTTATCGCTCTTCTCCGTCCACCCATACCCCGCCAGCCGGCGTCGAACCCTGTGTGCTCGTCCCAGAACCCATCCGGGAGTGGTTGCGTTGCCACGTGCTGCGGCCGCTGCTGCGCGCTCTCCGCGGCGGCGTCACGCCGCGCCGGCTGGCGTGGAGCCTGGCCCTCGGAATGGTCGTTGGTGTCAATCCCTCCGTAGGCCTCACGACCGTCCTCGTCGTGCTTGTCGCCTGGGCCTTCGGCCTCAGCAAGCTCGCCTCACTCATCGGCACACACGTCGTCACGCCACTGCACCTTCTGCTCTTTATCCCCTTCATCGAGCTCGGCGTCCATCTCTTTCACACCCGCCAGCTCCCCATGGACCGCAAGCAGCTGCAGCACCTCAGCCACCACCCCCTCCAGCTCGTCCATGAGATCTGGCACTGGGAGTGGCACGCCTTGATCGTCTGGGCCATCTTCGCCGCCATCACCATGCCTCTGCTCGCCGTATACCTCCGCCGCATGCTCGTTGTGCTGCTGCGAAAGCACAGGACCCTGGTGCGCTCACGGCCCGCCGCGCACTAGCACCGCCTCACCTCCGCCCCACCCCTGCCAGACCTCCTCGGATCCTCACTTCCCGATGCAGAACGTTGAAAAGATCCGCCCCAGGATCTCCTCCGTCGTCGTCTGCCCCGTCAGGCTGTCCAGCGCCCGCAGCCCCCGGTACAGGTCCTCCAGCAGCAGCTCATGAGGCAGCCCCGCCGCATTCGCCTCCTCTGCCGCCGCCAGCGCCTCCAGTGCATCCTCCACCGCCCCGCGCTGCCGCAGCGTATTCAGCGCGCCCTCACCCCCCACCGAGCCCTCGGCCTGCAAAGCCCGCAGAATCGCCCCCCGCAGCTCCTCTAGCCCCGCCCCCGTCCGCGCCGACGTCAGCAGCCCACCCTCGCCGCCGCCGCCCTCATCCGCCAGCAGATCCGCCTTGTTTCGCACCGTCAGAAACGGCCGCCCCTCCAGCGACCCGATCAGCGCCCGCTCTTCGCCCGTCGTCGTCGAAGACGCATCCAGCACCACCAGCACCAGGTCCGCATCCGCCAACGCCTCCCGCGACCGCGCAATCCCCAGCGCCTCCGCCTCATCCACCGGAGCCTCTCCCTCCAGCCGCAGCCCCGCCGTATCGATTAGCCGCACCGGAACCCCTCCAACCGCGACCGCCTCCTCCACCGTGTCCCGCGTCGTCCCGGGAGCCGCCGTCACAATCGCCCGCTCGCGCTCCAGCAGCCGGTTGAATAACGAGCTTTTCCCCACATTCGGCCTCCCCACCAGCGCCAGCGACGCGCCGTCCCGCAGCCGGTGCCCCCGCGCATAGCTCGCCGCCAGCGCCTCCAGCGCCGGCCGAACCTCCCCCAGCACCCCCGCAATTGCCTCCGGAGCCACCACATCCACGTCGTCCAGCTCCCCCGACGCGAAGTCCATCCCCGCCTCCAGCAGCGCAATCAGGTGCACCAGCCGCTCCTTCGCCGGAGCCACCCTCACCGACAGCGCTCCTCCCAGCTGCTGCGCCGCCATCCTCGCCTGTTCCATCGTCTGCGCGGCAATCAGGTCGTGAATCGCCTCCGCCTGCGTCAGGTCGATCTTTCCCGCCAGAAACGCGCGCTCCGTGAACTCCCCCGGCCCCGCCAGCCCGG
>DATLMQ010000338.1:0-2679 GCA_035537215.1 Acidobacteriaceae bacterium | reverse complement strand
CGGCTGGCGCGCGGGTTCACGGGGCGGGACTTTGTCGTGAAGTTTGAAGGCTGTTACCACGGGCACTCGGACGCGATGCTGGTGAAGGCGGGGTCGGGTGTGGCGACGCTGGGGATCCCGGGTTCGGCGGGGGTGCCGGGGGCGACGGCGCAGCATACGCTGGCGCTGCCCTACAACGACCTGGAGGCGGTGCGGACGGCGTTTGCGAAGCATCCGCGGGAGATTGCGTGCGTGATCGTAGAGCCGGTGGTGGGCAATGCGGGGACGATCGCGCCGGCAGAGGGTTACCTGCAGGGGCTGCGGGCGATGTGCACCGAGCATGGAGCGCTGCTGATTATTGACGAGGTAATGACGGGATTCCGGCTGTCGCTGGGTGGGGCGCAGCAAATCTACGGGGTGACGCCGGACCTGACGACGCTGGGCAAGATCCTGGGCGGGGGGCTGCCGTGTGCGGCGTTTGGCGGACGGGAAGAGGTGATGCGGTCGCTGGCGCCGCTGGGGCCGGTGTACCAGGCGGGGACGCTGAGCGGGAATCCGCTGGCGATGGCGGCGGGGATTGCGACGATCGGGCACCTGATCGAGCACGAGGCGGCGGTGTATGAGGGCCTGGAGCGGACGTCGGCCATGGTGTCAGAGGGTGTGGCGGCGGTGGCGCGGGAGGCGGGCGTGCCGGTGACGACCAATCGTGTGGGGTCGATGTTCACGTTGTTCTTCACGGCGGAGGCGGTGACGGATTTCGGGAGCGCGGCGACGTCGGACTCGGACCGCTTTGGGCGGTTTCACCGGGCGATGATGGACGCGGGGGTGTGGCTGCCGCCGAGCCAATATGAGGCGGTGTTTGTGTCTGCCGCGCATGGGGCCGCGGAGGTGGAAGCCACGGTGGAGGCGGCTCGGGGGGCGATGCGGGCTGTTCTCTCTTAGGCGCTAGACGCCAGATCGCCCGGGATGTTGGGAGCTCCAGGCATCGAGGGTGACGAAGCTGGCGGAGGGATGGCTGCCGAGGAGGGTGGCGGTTGCAGCGAGCGTGCGGCTGCGGTCGGCGGTGGGGGTGGTCTGGCTGCCATCGTGGAGGACGATGTTTGAAGCGTAGCCGCGGGCCTGGTTGCGGGCGATGCCGCGGGTGATGCGGGCGGAGATGCGGGTGGCGGGGACGGGCACCCAGTCGCCGGTGATGATGTTCCAGTTGACGGTGGTGAGGCCGAGATCGCGGGCGGTGCGGAGGACGAAGGGGGTGCGGGCGCCGTGGGGCGGGCGGAAGAAGCGGACGGAGGCGCCGACGGTGTCTTCGATGGCGCACTGGCCGTCGCGGAGCTCCGCCGCGATGCGGGCGTGCGAGCAGAAGGGGAGCTTGGGGTGCGTCATGGTGTGGTTGCCGACGAGGTGGCCGGCGGCGTGGATGCGGCGGGTGAGCTCGGGCTGGGCGAGGGCATAGCGACCGATGAGGAAGAAGGTGGCGCGGACGTTGCGGGCGGCGAGGAGGTCGAGGAGCTCGGGGGTGGCAGTGGGGTTGGGGCCGTCGTCGAAGGTGAGGGCGATCTGGCCCGGAAGGCGGGGTGCGATGAGGACGCGGCCGAAGAGCTGGGACTGCGGATGGAAGGCGGCGTAGGCCGCGGTGCCGGTGAGGGCCAGGGTGGCGGCGGCGGGAAGTGGAAGGAGTGGTCTCATACAAGGTGGTTCTTTGGGAGCAGGAAGCTTTGGCGGTGCCAACGACGGCGGCGGGACTCTGAAGCCAGAGTGGCCGAAGGGCGGCTGCATGACGGGCGAGGACAACAGCAGATTCCTCCGCTGCGCTCCTGAATGACAACTTAAAGGCCGGGCAAAGGAAAGGAATCGCTGCCTGGCTTGCTGACCTTACTGCGTTTGATGACCTGACTGCCTCGCATGCTGTTCGAGGAGGGCGAGGACCTCGTCGGCGTGGCCTTCGGGTTTGACCTTTTCGAAGACGTGGAGGATCTTCTGTTCGCCGTCGGAGTCGGCGGGGGCTATGACAAAGGTGGTGCGCTCGATGCCTTTGACGAGCTTGCCGTACATGGACTTGGGCTTCAGGACACCGAAGTAGTTACATATCGTCTCGTCGGGGTCTGCGAGCAGCGGGTAGTTGAGGCTGAACTTGTCAGCGAACTTCTTCTGGGCTTTGACCTTGTCGCGGGAGATGCCGAGGAGGACGGCGCCGGCGGCTTGTAGCTTCGAGAAGTTGTCGCGGAAGTTGCAGGCCTCGACCGTGCAGCCGGGGGTGTCGGCGCGGGGATAGAAGAAGAGGACGACGGGCTTGTCCTTGAAGCTGGAGAGGGTGACGGCATTGCCGTCCTGGTCCTGCAGGGTGAAGTCTTCGACGACGTCGTTGGCTTGCATGTGGGGTCCTTGGGAGGAAGGTGAGCCTCGGCTGCTAGAGATTGTTACTGAATCGGGTACCTATGTCAGAAAGCCGAAGATGCGTGCGGTGTGGGCTTACGAGGCTGAGAGGGTGTCGGCGGCTTTGGTGACCGAGGCGAGATCATCGACGTTGAGGGTGACCTGGTTGCGATCGATCTGGCGCATGAGGCCGGCGAGCACGCGGCCGGGGCCGATCTCGATGAAGTGGGTGACTCCCGCGTCGACGAGGAGGCGCATGCTTTCGACCCAGCGGACGGGGCCGGTGACCTGGCGGATGAGGCAGTCGCGGGCGTCGGCGGGGCGGGT
>DATLMQ010000337.1:0-2815 GCA_035537215.1 Acidobacteriaceae bacterium | reverse complement strand
GGCGAGTGCGAGCGCGAGCGTGAGGCGTGACGGCGTGCGCATGGGGCGACGGCGGGGTAGGGGAGCCGGCCCGCCCGGCGGAGCGCCGGAGAAGCCGTTGCATCGAAGTTACTTTTCCAGCACCGAGATGGTCCAATACATTGTGACACTCCGATCGATACTCGTGACGTCTGGATGGTGGCTGATGCCGTGTACGCCGGGTTGGATATCGCCGGGTTGGAAACCGACGGGTTGGAAATCACCGGGTTGGAAACCCGGGCTGCAACGACACGAAGTCCGCCTTCGCGGACTCCAGACCGACGCTCCCGTGCCGGGGAGCGCGGCATCGCCGCGATCCGAGTCCGTGCCACGTCCATGGGACCACGACCCAGGCATCATCCCGAGAGATGAAAAATCTCGCCCTCGATGATGTCATCCTGAGGCCCGGCCTCAGCTTGCCCTGTGTCCACGGTAGACTCGGCAGGGCCGAAGGATCTACCCGCGGCATGCGCATGACCTGCTGCGGAAGCCGCACGAATGCCGCGGCCGGGTCATGCCTCGGCTGACGCGAGGGCCGCCCTTCGCGACGCTGCCGCGCCGAGGCCTCGCGACGTCCCGAGCTGGATCCCTCGGCTCTGCGGAGGTCGGTGCGGCCGCGGGTTCATCGTGGCCGAGCCTCGGGATGACACTGGAGCGTTTCCGCCGATTCGGCGTTTCTCCAAAGCCTTCAAAGCGTCCTGCAGCGCACGGCCTTCACCCGGATTCCGGATAAACCCCATGGAGATGGAGCTTCGCCACCTGCGCTACTTCGTGGCGGTCGCCGAGGAGCTGCACTTCGGGCGCGCGGCGCGGCGGCTGCACATCGCGCAGCCGCCGCTCAGCCAGCAGATCCGCCAGCTCGAGCGCCTGGTCGGCACGGAGCTGCTGCGGCGCACCAGCCGGCGCGTGGAGCTCACGCAGGCCGGCGCGGCCTTCCTGGACGGCGCCCGGCGCACGCTCTCCGCGGCCGCGGGGACGCTGGAGGCGGCGCGGCGGGTGGGGCGGGGCGAGCTGGCGTCGGTGCGGGTGGGGTTCACCGACTCGGCGGCGCTCAGCATCTTCCCGGCGGCCGTCCGCGCGCACCGCCGCGCCTTTCCCGAGGTGCACCTGGAGCTGGTGGAGGGGCTGACGCGCGCGCAGGTGCAGGCGGTGGAAGACGGGCTGCTGGACCTGGCCCTGGTGCGCGGCCCGGTCGCCCCTTCGCCCGCCGTGGTGGCGGAGACGGTGTTCCGCGAGCCGCTGATGGCCGCGATGCACGCGTCGCACCGGCTGGCGGGCACCGAGGCCGTCGCCCTCGGCGAGCTGCGCGACGAGCCGATGGTGCTCTTCCCCCGCCACCTGGCGCCGGAGTTCCACGACTGGATCACGCGGCTGTGCATGGAGAAGGGCTTCGTGCCGCGCGTGGAGCACGCCGCCAGCGAGTACCAGACCATCCTCAGCCTGGTCGCCGCCGACGTGGGCGTGAGCCTGGTCCCCGCCTCCGTGCGCGCCATCGGCCCCCCCGACGTGCGCTTCCGCCCTCTCCTCGACTGCGCCGAGACCGCCGAGATCTCCGTCGTCTACCGCCGCGACCGCGCCTTCAGCGCGATGGCGGCGTTCCTGGAGACAGTGCGGGGGATTGAGGTTGGTTGGAGCGTGGGGGATGAAGGTTCGACCCTAAAGGACGAGGCGCGATTTCGCGAGCAGCTTCCTGCGGCCGAGGGGTAGCCGGAGTCGAGACATTTCGGTGCGTCTCTTGCTGACGTTAGCCATATTACAAAAGCGCTTCCCATCAGCCGCTGGATGCTCCAGCAACTCCTCGATCAGTAGCCCATCGGAAAGCCGGCAATGAAGCTACGTGCGCTTCAGGCGCCAAAGAGCGTAGGCGTGACCGCTGCTGTGCGGTTAGGGCTCGATGGTCCGCCACAACTCGTGACGTCGAGACCACCACCAACCGCTGACGTACGCCGTTGCTACCGAAATGTGCGGGAGCAGGTAGCTGCGATGGGTGGAGAAGCCGTGTTCGGGTGGAGTGTCTGGCATTTTCCTGGAATACTCATCGTATGCAACCACCACGCTGTTTGGAGGCAGCCGGATGGGCGCCTTTTGGATGTTACGCCCCAAAAGGGTGGCGAGCGAGAGATTACGTTTTTACCCGACCCTACTAGACCATATTTTGGAACTGCGTACAGGTCCGTTCTCATCGGAATCGAAGATAGACCCGAAGTATGCGACTACGTGGCGGCGCACGTCGAGCCTGCTGCGACCTTCACTGATGAACTAGGTTCTGAGCAACCCATAGTACCAGACGAAGTGCAACGGCGCTTCTCTCGGTTCGTCATTGCAAATTGGAACGCTCACGCACCATGTCTCTGTGGGAAGCCGCGAAAGTTTCGGAATTGTTGTGCGTCGGTCGCGGCCATTTGGTTGAAGTCGCCTTACGGAAGATGTGAGAACGTACCGACGCACTGCATCGGCTCCGAAGGGCAGCCATCCGTTCAACCCAACCTGTGGGCGCCCTCGGCGAGCAGCTAGGTAGGGAACGTCTCGACCGCCAACTCCTCCCGGGTTGAGCATCAGCTTCGGCATCGGCGTCTCCGGACGATGGCCGACCACAGGTGGAGGTCCACACCTCAATCGACCTCTGCTTCCGGATCCAGAAGCAGAGGGGTGTACACGCTATACTAGTTTCCTGCAAGGGGTTGCGCCGCGTGCGCGGCGCCGTATGTTCATCGGCGCGGAGGCTCTGTTTGGGACATCGACAATACGCGGCACGAGCTCACGGCCTCCGCAGCCCGCGCCGCAGGAGATGGGGAGA
>DATLMQ010000336.1:0-17827 GCA_035537215.1 Acidobacteriaceae bacterium | reverse complement strand
CGGGAAGTCCACCGTCGCACGCCTGCTCGCCGAGCGCGGCGCCACCGTCCTCTCCTCCGACGAGATCGCCCGCGCGATGATGCAGCCGGGCCCGCCCGTCTTCGCACAGATCGTCGAGCGCTTCGGCCCTGAGATCCTGCAGCCCGACGGCACATTGAACCGAAGCGCCCTTGCCCGCCTCGCCTTCGACCCCGAGCACCCCCGCGTCGACGAGCTAAACGCGATCGTGCATCCTGCCGTCATCGCGGAGCAGGCCGTCCGTCTCGCCGAACTCGGTCGCGCGCAGCCCGACGCCATCGTCGTCATCGAGTCCGCGCTGATCTTCACCGTGCGCCACGCGCCCGGCGGTAACTGGAGCGAGCGCTTCGACTGCATCGTCGTCGTCTCCGCGCCCGAAGACGCCAAGATCGCCCGCTTCATCGACCGTGTTCGGGAAGATCGCGTCCTCAGCCTTGAGGAACGTGCCACGCTCGAATCCGACGCCCGCGCCAGGATCGCGCAGCAGCGCCTTCCGTCCTCGGAGCGCTCCGCCACCGGCCCCCTCACCTTCGCGCTCCCCAACCACGGCACCATCCTTGACCTTCAGTCGCAGGTCGATATCCTCTGGTCGCGGCTTTTAGCATTAAGGTCTGCACGGTCTGTTTGATATCCTTGAGCTGTTTTCAAAGAGGGAGAGACGATGGCCACAGCGACGCTGGACCAGGCTGTATTGAATGGAACTGAGGGCACGATGCTGCCCTACAAGGTAGCGGACATCTCGCTCGCCGATTGGGGCCGCAAGGAAATCACGATCGCCGAGCAGGAGATGCCCGGTCTGATGTCGATCCGCCGCAAGTACGCTCCCGGCCAGCCGCTCAAAGGCGTCCGCGTTACCGGCTCGCTGCACATGACCATCCAGACCGCGGTGTTGATCGAAACCCTGGTCGAGCTCGGTGCGACCGTGCGCTGGGCCTCCTGCAACATCTTCTCCACGCAGGACCATGCCGCCGCTGCCATCGCTGCCGCGGGCGTGCCAGTCTTCGCCTGGAAGGGCGAGACACTGGAAGAGTACTGGTGGTGCACCGATCAGGCGCTCCGCCATGAAGGTGGCCTCGGCCCGCAGCTCGTCGTGGACGACGGCGGCGACGTCACGCTCCTCATCCACAAGGGCTTTGAGTACGAGGACGGGGACACAAGCTGGATCGAAGGCCCCAGGGGCTCGGTCGAAGAAGAAGTCATCAAGTCCCTCTTGAAGCGCATCAAGACCGAAGACGCGCAGCGCTGGCACAAGGTCGCCAAGGACTGGCGGGGCGTCTCGGAAGAGACCACCACCGGCGTCCCCCGGCTCTACAAGATGCTCGAGCAGGGCAAGCTCCTCGTGCCTGCCATCAACGTCAACGACTCCGTTACGAAGTCTAAGTTCGACAACCTGTACGGCTGCCGTGAGTCGCTTGTCGACGGCATCAAGCGCGCCACCGATGTCATGATCGCCGGCAAGGTCGCCGTGGTCTGCGGCTACGGTGACGTGGGCAAGGGCTCCGCGAAGTCCCTCCGCGGCCTTGGCGCCCGCGTGGTCGTCACCGAAGTCGACCCCATCAACGCCCTGCAGGCCGCCATGGAAGGCTTCGAGGTCACCACGATCGAGGACACCCTCGGCCGCGGCGACATCTACGTCACCACTACCGGCAACGTCGACGTGATTACCCTCGAGCACATGCGCCTGATGAAGGATCAGGCTATCGTCTGCAACATCGGCCACTTCGACAACGAGATTCAGATGGCCGAGCTCGAAGCTTCCGACGCCGTCCGCCTCAACATCAAGCCGCAGGTCGATCAGTACAGCTTCCCGGGTGGACCGTCCATCTTCATCCTCGCCGAAGGCCGTCTCGTGAACCTCGGCTGCGCCACCGGCCACCCCAGCTTCGTCATGTCCAACAGCTTCTCCAACCAGACGCTGGCGCAACTGGACCTCTGGGCCAACAAGGACACCTACAAGCCCGGCGTCTACATCCTGCCCAAAAAGCTCGATGAAGAGGTCGCTCGCCTCCATCTCGAGAAGATCGGCGTAAAGCTCACCACGCTCTCGAAGAAGCAGGCCGACTATCTCGGCGTGCCCGTCGAAGGGCCGTTCAAGGCTGAGCACTACCGGTACTAGATTGCAGTACGAATTCCCGCTTAGAGGAGGTCCGCCCATCGGCGGACCTCTTTTTTCTTTGCCGCCCGGCGACCTATCTGCCACCCGTCACCAAGGTGTCATCGGTCCACCCGGCACAACCTGCTACGCTGTCTCTCCATGAAGGCCTTCTGGAGCATCTTTGCCGTTGTCGACGGATTTCTCAGCACAGTTGTCCTGCTAGCTCTGCTCACCTTCGTTGTGCCGCGCCTCATGCACGTCCGCACCGACGCCCCCAGTCAGGCCTACCTGATCATAAGCGTGCTCTACAGTGTCGCCTCAGCAGCCGTGGGCGGATGGGTTGCCGCCCGCGTAGCCCGACATCGTACGGATCTGTCGCCGTTCCACCACGCCGTCGCTCTTGCGGCCGTGTTCTTGCTGCTCGGAGCCATCAACATCCCTAAAGCGCTCGGTGGCCCCGAGGCCTGGTACCCCATCGCGCTCACGGTCCTCGCCCCCCTCGCCTGCATCGCCGCGGGACGAGTTGTGCGGCAGCGCAAAAGCCGCGGTCGCGCCTGAAGCTCACCTCTAACCGTGTCTCGATCCGAACAGAAGTTGTGCCCGGACTCGAGCAGAGCAGCCCAACCGACGCTTCTGCTCAGGCGGGCTCGTAATCGCTGGCCACAATCTGCGACAGCCCGGGTGTGGTCTTCGTCACATGATCTACCAGCACCACCGTGCGCACAGACCCCGGCGCGTAGCTGGTCTGCGGCGCAGTCAGCAACGTCTGGGTGGAAGGCGATGGCACCGTGCCCGTCGGCAGGACCACCAGGGAATATGTGCCTGCTGGCGCCAGGATGTATCCACTCGAGGCACCAAAGCTCACGCCCGTCCGAACCGGCAACATCTTCGCAAGCTTCCTGCCAGTCGGCACCAGGTATACATCCACGCTGCCCACGCGTGTCGCCGCATCAATCACCCGCAGCGCGACCTCGCCGCGCGGTGCCGGTCTTGTCTGGTCGGGGTAGACGGTCTCCTGCAGGCTCGCCGCCACATTGGTCACAATCGCCGTGTACTGCTGTCCGGCGGTCAGTCCGGCGTTGGCCGTCACCAGTAGTTGTGCGCTGTTGGCTGTGTTCGCCGCCAGACTCACGCTGCCAGGCGTCAGTGGAACATACGAGCTCGCTGTCCCGAAGTCCAGCCCGTACGCCAGCGCGCTCCCACCTGCATAAAAGTCCATCTTCGGCGCGTCCGGTGAGGCTGCGATCACGCGCAGCTGCGCCGCCGCCGGCACGTCTGCGGTCTCCTCCATGCTCTGGCACCCAACCAGCAGCGCTGCTGCCAGGCCGGCCACGATCAGGTGGCTGGCCCGCACGCGGCGGCGGGAAAGGCGATCTTTCCGGCACACGCAGCTTTGCGGAGAAGATGTCAACATGGAGGGAGTCTCAGGCACTCGTCTAAATTGTACGCGCCGGCCTGCAGCCGCATGCCCTCTATTTACGGTCACTTACAGCACGGAAGACGTCCCCCTTTTGGGGTACAAAAATCAGCCCCGAAAATCCCGACGAGGCAAACTCATCAAGGATTCCGGGGCTAGCTCTTGTCTGTCGCGCCCGCCAATATACGCCAGGCGAAGCATCCCTGGCTCACTTAGTTTTCGGTGCAGGCTTCGCCCCCGCGGGAGAGGCAGGCGAGGGCTTCGCCGCCGCTGTAGCCCGTCGCGCAACGATCTTGTCCGCAATCTTCTCGTATGTCCCCTTCGGCAGAACTCCCTTGGTCATGAGCTGGTTCTTCGCCGAGTACGGCCGTCCATCGATGATCCGCTTGGCATACGCATCCCCCACTCCGGGTAGCGTCTTCAGTTGGTCCGCCGTGGCCGTATTGATGTCCAGCAAGTCATCCGCTGGCGCCGCTGCCGCTACATGCGGAGTCCCCGCCGGAGCTGCGGCACCGCGTGCCGGTAGAACACTGATCAGAAGTGCAAGAACACTGAGAGAGAAAACCTGACCGAACCGCCGCATGGACCCTCCACAAACTGGGATTCTGTTGCGCTGCTCAGCATATACCCTTATCGGGCGGCGACCGCCACGCCGCGCCCGGCCTCGGTCTTCACGATCTGCCCGTCCCTCATATACAAGATCCGGTCCGCGATCGCGGCTGCTTCAGGATTGTGCGTGATCATCAGCACCGTCTGCCCCAGCTCCCGGCTCGAGCTGCGCAACATCTCCAGCACCGCATCCGAGTTCTGCGTGTCCAGGTTCCCCGTCGGCTCATCCGCCAGCACGATCGCCGGCTTCGTAATCAGGGCGCGCGCGATGGCCACCCTCTGCTGCTCCCCACCGGAAAGCTCGTTGGGCCGATGATCCAGCCGGCCCTTGATCCGCAGCAGCTCCGAAAGATGGTCCAGCAGCTCGCCATCCAGGGGCTTGCCCGTGTCCGCGATCTCGTGCGCCAGCTCGATATTCGCCGCCGCCGAGATCGTCGGCAGCAGGTTGAATCGCTGAAACACAAACCCGATGTGCGCCCGCCGCAACTTCGTCCGCTCCACGTCCGACAACCGCGAGAAGTCCTTGCCCCGGATCATCAGCGTCCCTGTTGTCGGCGACGTCAGCCCGCCCAGCACATAGAACAGCGTCGACTTTCCCGAGCCCGAGGGCCCCACAATGGCGACAAACTCGCCAGCTTCCACGCTGAACGTCACATCCCGCAGCGCTGCAACCTCCAGCTTCCCCGAGCGGTACGTCTTGCCGAGATGGCTGGCTTCGATGATCGGTCCCATAGCCGGATCTCAGTCTACCGCAGGGAGACTCTAAAGCCGCTGTGCCTCCGCCTCGACGGGCGCTACAGCACCTCTGGCCTCTACCCAAACTCAATCTGCAGACGTGCTCGCCGCGACCCGCCGCCACCGCCGCGATAGTGGTGCAGCGCACACAGCGCGGCCAGCCGGTAGTGGCTGTCGACAGTAAGCTGCAGGCCGAAGCCCAGCAGCACCCCATACAAATCCACGGCCCGCGCCGGCGGGACCTCGAAGACAATCTCCGCGCGCCCCTTCGACAGGGAGAACAGATACGTAAGCCAGCACCCGCAGTGCCGCACCTCCGTCGCAAGCCGGGGCAGCAGGTACTCCAGCTCGCCCTCCTGAAACGCATGCAGCCGAACGGGATGGGACACTACGACGGGCGCTGCCGCCCCCGAAAAATGAGGAAGACACGTTGACATGGAACTGAATCGTCTATCGGCCACCGCGGCCCTCCCCTCCAGGCTGTCCTGAATCCGGACACCGAGCTGTCCCCCGGTACACTCAATCTGCGGAGGCGCCACCCTTGATCATCGGCCTGGGCACGGACATGATCGAGATCGCCCGCATCGAGCAAAGCCTCGAACGCTTCGGAGAAGCCTTCCTCCGCCGCGTCTACACTCCCGGCGAAATCGCCTACTGTCAACGCAAAAAGAAGACCTCCGCCGAAAGCTTCGCCGCCCGCTTCGCCGCCAAGGAAGCCGGGGCCAAAGCCCTCGGGACCGGCATCAGCCGCGGCGTCAGCTGGCGCGAGTTCGAGGTGCGCCGCCTGCCCGGTCAGCGTCCCGAGCTGCACCTCAGCGGCCGCGCCGCTGAGATCGCCGCGGCCTTGGGCATACACCGTCTGGCCCTTAGCCTCTCCCATTCCCGCGAGCTCGCCATCGCCGTCGTCGTTGCCGAAAGCTGACGCGGCAGCCCACACCCAGGCTCCGCCACCACCCGCTGATACCATGAACAAAGTCCTCCCGCCGCCGCGGTCCGGCGGGTGTTACGAGGTTGAGCATGCCGAGTCAGGCCGAGGTCCGGTGGTCGCAGCTTAAGGTCGGTCTTATCGTCCTGGGCTCCCTCGCGCTTCTTTCCACCCTGCTGTTCCTGATGACCAGCGCCTCTGGCATCGGTCTGTTCAAAAAGCGCCTCGAGGTCACCTCCTTCTTTGACAACGCCTCGGGCCTCAAGGTCGGCGCCGCCGTCAGCCTCGAAGGCGTGACCATAGGCGAGGTCCGCAAGGTCGAAATCACCACCGATCCCGCCCGCAAGCTCACCCCGGTCGAAGTCATCATGAAGCTCTCCCCGAAGTTCCAGGGCAGCCTGCACCGGGACTCCGTGGCCTCACTTCAGACCTCCGGCGTGCTCGGCGACACTGTGGTCGACATCAGCAGCCAGGCCGCCTCCGGCCCTCCCCTCCAGGACGGGGACGAGCTCAAGACCCACGACGTCCCCAGCATCCAGGACGTTATCAAGTCCAGCCAGGGCACCGTCCAGAGCCTCGACCAGATCCTCACCAAGGTCAATCACATCGCTGAGACCGTCGACACCGGCAACGGCTCCGCGGGCAAGCTCATCAACGACCCTGAGCTCTACAACCAGGCCGTCCGCACCGTGAACCAGCTCCAGAGTCTGGCCAACAACCTCAATCGCGGCCGCGGCTCGGTCGGCAAGCTCCTCACCGACGACACCCTCTACAACCGCCTCAACGACGCGGCCGAGAAGCTCGATGGCATCGCCACGGGCCTCAACGGTGGGCGCGGCTCCGCCGGCAAGCTCCTCACCGACGACTCGCTCTACAACAACCTCAACACCACCCTCACCCAGACCAACGCCCTGCTCGCCCAGGTCAACTCCGGCAAAGGCGGCCTCGGGATGCTGATCAAGGATCCGGCCTTCGCCAACCGTCTCGGCGACACCGTTGACAAGCTCGACCTGCTGCTCAGCAACGTCAACAACGGCAAGGGCACCCTTGGCAAGCTGGCGACCGACGACGCCGCCTACGCCAACCTCAACAAGCTGCTGACCGAGAGCACAAATCTCGTGACCATGATCCGCCAGGATCCCAAGAAGTACCTCACCATCCACATGAAGATCTTCTAGCCCGGTCTCCTTGTGTCCGCTTGTGCACGTCCGTTCTCGAAAATTCTCCGCCACCCCGCCCTGCCGATACCATCGCTCGCTGAGTTGCGGCGTCGCCCGCTCTCATCCATCGCAAGGAGTCACATGCGCCCTTTCGTCATTCTGTCCCTGCTCGCGTTCACCGGTCCGCTCTGCGCGGCGCAGACGCTGGCCGCTCCCGACACCGCGCCCGGCCCCACCCATGTGCCGAAGAAGCTCGTCAGCTTCGACCTCTCTGCGATCGACACCACCGCCGACCCCTGCACCGACTTCTACCAGTACGCCTGCGGCAACTGGCGCAAAGCCAACCCCATCCCTGCTGACCAGGTCCGCTGGGGGCGCTTCAACGAGCTCGCCGACCGCAACCTCTATCTCCTCTACGCCGATCTCCACAAAGCTGCCGTCAGGCCCTCCTCCGCGCTCCAGACCAAGTACGGCAGCTTCTTCGCCGCCTGCATGAATGAGGACGGGGCTAATCGGCTCGGCGCCAAGCCTCTCCAGCCGCAGCTTGCCCTCATCGACACCCTCAAGAGCCCTAAAGATCTCGCCGCGCTCAACGTCCAGCTCTCTCAGCGCTTCGGCGACCCCGCCTTGCTCAACATCGGCGTCCAGCAGGACCAGAAGGATTCCACCCGACAGATC
The DNA here is from genome assembly GCA_035537215.1 of Acidobacteriaceae bacterium. Taxonomy (GTDB): domain Bacteria; phylum Acidobacteriota; class Terriglobia; order Terriglobales; family Acidobacteriaceae; genus Granulicella. The sequence goes on along the minus strand of DATLMQ010000336.1, from coordinate 10,190 downwards.
CTCGCCACCGGCCAGGGCGGCCTCTCCCTTCCGGATCGTGACTACTACCTCACCAAGGATGAGCGCGGCGAGACCCTGCGCCAGCAGTACGTCGCGCACGTCACGAAGATGTTCACCCTGCTCGGCGACACCCCCGCCCAGGCCGCCGCCGAGGCTGCGGCTGTCATGAAGATCGAGACCGCGCTCGCTGAAGGCTCCATGAGCCGCGTCGAAATGCGAGACCCCGCCAAGCGTTACCACGTCATGACCGTCGCCGAGGTCGAAAAACTCTCCCCAAGCTACAACTGGAAGCAGTTCCTCGGGGGCGAGGGCCTTGGCAGCGTCCCCAGCCTGAACGTCTCTTCGCCGCACTTCGTCGAGACCGTCAACGGCCAGCTCGAAAGCGAGCCGCTTTCCGACATCCGCAGCTACCTGCGCTGGCATGCGCTCCACACCGCCGCCCCCTGGCTCTCCAAACCCTTCGCCGACGAGAACTTTGCCTTCTTCTCCGCCACCCTGCAGGGCCAGAAGGAACAGCAGCCCCGCTGGAAGCGCTGTACCCGTGTCACCGACGCCGCGCTCGGCGAAGCCGTCGGCCAGGACTGGGTCAGGGAGAACTTCCCGCCTGCCGCCAAGGACAACATGGAGAAGCTCGTCAAAGCCCTCGAAGCCGCGCTCTCTGAGGACATCAACCAGCTTCCCTGGATGAGCGCCGACACCAAGGTCCAAGCCCAGGCCAAGCTCAAGGCCTTCCGCCAGAAGATCGGCTATCCCGATAAATGGCGCGACTACTCCAAGCTCACCGTCGATCGCGCCGACCTGCTCGGCAACATCCACGCAGCGAAGTTTTTGAGAATCGGCGCGACCTCGCCAAGTACGGCAAGCCCGTCGACGAGACCGAGTGGGCCATGACGCCCGCCACCGTCAACGCCTACTACATGTCCTCCATGAACGACATCAACTTCCCCGCCGGCATCCTCCAGCCGCCGTTCTACGACCTCGCCAAAGACCCGGCCGTGAACTTCGGCGGTATTGGCGTCGTCATCGGCCATGAGATGACTCACGGCTTCGACGACCAGGGCTCCAAGTTCGACCTCCACGGCAACGTCCGCGTCTGGTGGACCCCAGAAGACCTCGCCAAGTTCCAGGACCGCACCGAGTGCGAGGCCGCCGAGTACGACGGCTTCGAGGTCGCCCCCGGCCAGAAGCTCAACGGCCACCTCACCCTCGGCGAGAACACCGCCGACAACGGCGGCCTCCGCATCGCCTTCCAGGCCCTCATGTCCACCCTTGCCCAGCAGGGAGACGCCGCCGCCACGCAGACGAAGCTCGACGGCTACACCCCCGCGCAGCGCTTCTTCCTCTCCTACGGCCAGCTCTGGTGCGAGAACCGCACCGACCAGGCCGCCCGCGTCTCCGCCAAGGTCGACCCTCACAGCTCCGGCGAGTGGCGCGTCAAAGGCGCCGTGCAGAACTTCGACGAGTTCGGCAAGGCCTTCGGCTGTCACGCCGGCCAGCCCATGATGCCCGCCAACGGTGATTGCCGCGTCTGGTAACCGGCTCCTTTGCCTCACCCCAAAGCCCCGGACTCGCTCCGGGGCTTCGGCTTCTATCGGGTCCATCCAGCCTCTCGCGAGCTCATCCCCATAATCCACTCCCCACTGAAAATTGGCGGAAATCCGTTCCCGCCTCTACAATCGGGAGAAGGTTTGGACTCTCTCCAAGACAGGTCTTACCGGGCACTGGCGCGTTAACGCCCTGCAGTCCGGGAGTGAAGGAAGCACATGAAGTTGAGTTGGTTCGGCCGGTTGGCTCTGGCCCTGTTTGCGTCATTGGCTCTGGGACTCGGCATGACGGCTTGTGGCGGCGGCACGATCGCCTACCTCTGGGTGTTGGGACAGCAGTACAACCAGATCGCCGCGTTCAAAGTCGACGATTTCACCGGAAATCTTACTCAGGCTCCGCACCAGCCCTTCTCCTCCCAGGGCTCGATGCCGGTCATGCTTGTGGTCAAGCCCGGCGGTGGCCGTTTCGTCTACGTGCTGAACCAGGGCCTCAACGGTGGTCCCCAGCTCGTGCCTGATTCCACCGGCAAAACTACGAAGGCTATGGCCAAGGGATCCGGCTCAGGCGTGGCTGTCTTCAGCGTCGGCGGCGACGGCAGCCTCACGTACCTGCAGACCTACACCAGCCAGGGCTACGTCCCCCAGTGGATGCAGCTGAGCAGCGACGGCAGCTACCTGTACGTCCTCGACAAATACGCCGGGGCCGGCACGTACGACGATTGCCTCGCCCTCAACAGCAAATGCCCCGGCTCCATTACGGCGTTTTCCATCGACTCCACCACCGGCCGCCTCACCCTTGTGCAGAACACGCAGTCGGTTCCCCCGGGTTCACCCGCTCCCACCTACTTCACCGTAGGCATCGCTCCCTTCCAGATGAAGGCCACCGGCACCTGCCTCTTCACGGTCAACTCGCAGGATCAGTCCATTACGCCGTATACCTTCGGCACCGGCGGTCAGCTCGTCACCGTCACCACTGGCAAGATCACGACCTCGGCCGCCACCATCAGCTCCATCAACGGCAACAGCAGCTACCTCATCCTGACCGACTCCGCCGCCAATACCATCATTCCCTACACAGTCGGCAGCTCCTGCGGGCTCAATATCTTCAACGGCGGTATCCAGGCCAACGCGACCGGAACCTCCAATCCGACGAATTCGCTGATCTCGAACAACGGAAAATACCTGTACATCCTCAATCAGTCGACCACGAACACGACAGTGACCACTCCGTTCAGCTCTATCTCCGGCTTTCTGATCGATGCCACCAAGGGGCTGTCGCCCTTGACCGGTTCGCCTTACTCGGTGGACTCCGGGCCCGTATGCGCCGTGGAAGATCCGACCAACAAGTACCTGTACATCTCCGATCGCAACGCGGGAGCGGTTACGGGCAAGATCTTCGACCCGAACACCGGCGAGCTCTCCCAGCTTTCGCGCGGTTCCACCTTCTCCGCTACCGGTCTGGCCTCCTGCCTCGCCATCAGCGGATCCGTGGACTAGGCCCACCACGTATGACGGCGATGCACAGATCACAACTTCAACCGGTCCCCCGGACCGGAACTCAATCGGCGGGCTGTGGCGCGCCTGCGCAAGGGAAGCACATGACGTACAAGAGGATGCTGCAGGCTGTGATGGCGGCGGGTGTTTCGGTTGCCATCGGGCTGGGATTGACGGCCTGCAGCCGTGACTACACGGCTGCGTATGTCTATTCCATCTCCGCCTCCGGCGGCAACATCAACGGCTTCGGCGTGGACTACCAGACCGGCATCCTGACCCAGATCGCCGGCTCGCCCTTCGCCACCAACTTCCAGAGCCAGACCGCGGTGGTTCGCTCTCCCGACGGAAAGTTCATCTACGTCGTCAGCGGCCCTGAAGATTCCAAGGTGGTCGAGCTCGCTGTCGGCACCGATGGCAAGCTCTACGGACAACACACCTACTCGCTGACCGGAACCTACCCGACGGCTGCCGCTATCGACTCCACCGGCAAGTTCCTCTACGTCACCTTCACGTACCAGACCGGCTTCACCCCCGCGCTCCCCGGTCTTGGCGGCATCACCATCTTTCCCATCAAACCCGACAACACGCTCGACACCCCGGTGACGCAGGGTGGCCTCAACTACGTCCCCGTCGGCAACAATCCGGTCGGGATCGCCGTCTCGGTACCCACCTGCACCCTGACTCCCGTCATCAAGGCGAGCTCCACGCCAACCTGCGCGGTCAAGGGCAGCTCCACGAACAACGGCTGGCCCAACGCCTTCGTTTACGTTGTCGATCAGGAAGCGTCCCCCAACGCCACGGTCCTCGGCTTCGCTCAGAACGTCAACACCGGCACGCTCACCATGCTCTCCGGCACCACCTTCGATAACACCCTCAAAACCTACCAGGGTGTGCGCGCCGGTGTTGCTCCCAGTGCTGTCGCCATCGATCCCACCGGCCGGTTCGTCTACGTCACCGACAAGATCGCCAATCAGGTCATCGCCTACTCCATCGATACCGTCAACACCGGCAACCTGACTGCGCTTCGAGCCAGCCCATTCCCTACCGGTACCGCCACCGGTCAATTCCCCGTCTCGCTAACCATTGATCCGCGCGGTAAGTACCTGTACACCACGAACTTCAACTCAAGCACCCTGACCTCCTTCACCATCGACGTGGCCAGCGGCAATCTCAGTGCGGTGGCCAGCAGCACCGCCGGCAACTTCACCACCGGCCCGCGTCCTACCTGCGTCACCATCGAGCCTGCCCTGGGTACCTACATCTACACCTCGAACTTACTGGACGGCACCATCTCGGCCGGCAAGCTCAACCCCAACACGGGCGCCATTTCCGGCGTGCAGAACTCGCCCTTCACCGTCTCCGCGCTGCCGTCCTGCATCATCTCGGTGCCCAACGGCGAGCATTCCATCCAGCTCGCCAACCCATAAACCTCGGTCCCGCTCTCTCCTAAAAGCGCCCCGGTTCGCCGGGGCGTTTTTACGTCCCCGCACCATGCCACTGCCTCCCTCCTCCACGCCCATCACCTGTGCTCCAATAAACGGATGGCCCACACCTCCCGCTTCCCTTTGGGCAGCCTCATCCTTGGAGGCCAGCAGCTCTTCCTCATCGCTGGCCCCTGTGTCATCGAATCCGAGCGCCACGCCCGCGGCATGGCTGACGCCCTCCAGCGCATCGCCTCTGACCTCGGCATCCCCTACATCTTCAAGGCCAGCTACGACAAAGCGAACCGCACCTCTATCCACAGCTTCCGCGGCCCCGGACTCGCGGAAGGCTGCCGCATCCTCCGCTCCATCGCCGAGTCCAACGGCCTCCCCATCCTCACCGACATCCACTCCCCCGAGCAGGCCTCCGAGGTCTCCGAGCGCCTCGGCGACGTCCACGCCATGCTCCAGATCCCCGCCTTTCTCTGCCGCCAGACCGATCTCCTCGTCGCCGCCGCCCGCGTGGCCTCTTCCCCAAACCGCGCCGTCAACGTCAAGAAGGGCCAGTTCGTCGCCCCCTGGGACATGCGCCACGCCGTCGAGAAGATCCGCGAAACCGTAGCCGCCGCAAGCCCGCACAACCCCGATCCCGTCCGCGTCGCGCTCACCGAACGAGGTGCCAGTTTCGGCTACAACAACCTCGTGGTCGACATGCGCTCCCTTCCCGTCATGCGCGAGCTCGCCCCCGTCGTCTTCGACGCCACTCACTCCGTCCAGACCCCCAGCGCTGCTAACGGCGTCTCCGGAGGCCAGCCCGAGTTCATCCCGGTTCTCGCCCGCGCCGCCGTCGCAGCCGGGGTCGACGGCGTCTTCCTCGAGGTCCACGACAACCCACCCGAAGCCAAATCCGACGGCGCCAACGCGCTTCCGCTCAGCCGGCTTCCGCATGTCCTCGAAACCCTGCTCGCCATCCACGCCGCCGTTGCCGGGTAACCGAACCATCAGCAGCTTCACCGCGGCAAAAAAAGGGCCCCCATCGCTGGGGGCCTATCTGCCTTGGTTCTCTCTTCCGAGAGGCTGTTGACGTGCGCGCTGCGTCATCTGAGAAGCGCTGCGCTCGTCGATTGGTCGTGCCGCCCAGCTCTACCTGTGATCCACAGGGGAAACGGCACTACCCGTTGAACGCACGGGAAGCCGTTTCGGATTGTGGAAGATGTGGAAAACTCGAAACCAAAGTAACGTGCCTGCGCTTTTGTACCGAAGGTTCCGGTCAGCGCGTCGAAACCTGAATCACATGCACCACCGGCGTCTGCTGATTCCAGCTTTCGCTCACGCCTTCAAAGATCAGCCGGAACTCCGCCTGTCCGCCCGGGGCCAGTGGAGCCGCGCTCACCGGCTGCGTATCCACATAAGGCTGCCGCGTCCGGATCAGCGCCAGCGGAGCCGTCTCCACCTGCGGCGGCTGCCCGGCGTCATTGGCAAATAGCGCCTGCACCGTGAGTCCCGTCACCGTTTGCGTCCCATGATTCGCCACACGACCGTCCAGATACGTCGACTTTCCCCCCGACAGGCTCTCCGACTGGCTCATCTTCAGGTCGCTGATCTCCAGGCTGGACGCATAGGCCGCCGGTGGCTGCTCCCCCTTCGGCGTCCCCGTCCCGCCGCGATGCCCCATCACCACCACCGCTGCGACGATCACCAGCACCGCCACGGCAGCCAGGATTACCGGCGTCGTCGGGAAGCTCCGCTCCTGCGGTGGCTCATGAAACATCCCACCCCGAGATTCTTTTGAGACCTCTGCTGATTTTAGGTGCTCAGCCATAGCCCACGATTCTATACTGCACGGGTCAGGCTCCACCCCACCGGCCCTTCTCCAGAGACGCGCTCCAAAAGCGCGCACACCATAGGCAAAGTCTCATCCGGCCCCGCGGTCACTGGCATTTCGTTCTTCCCAGAGCTCCTGAATCGATCGTGCAGCAAGAACCACGGAGCCCTCGCCCATGCGCCATCCGTTCGAATCCGCCGCAGACCTCCGTGTCTGCCAGCGGCGCGTTGACATCCCCGGCGGCTCCCGCCAGGACCGCGAGCGCGAACTCGCTGCCACCCTCCGCCACCAGGGCCTGCACCTCGTCACCGGAAAACTCGCCGCCGAGCCCCCCATCCGCAGCACCCGAACGCTCTTCCACCGCATCCGCCAGGCCTGGCAAATCCTCAGCGGCCGCGGCGACCTCCGCGTCGAACGCCGCCGGTCGCCCCTCTAGCCCGCCGCCCCGAGCCTCTGCTCCCTCCCGCCGGCCTTTACGCGAAGCTCGCCCGTTTCACCTTCTGCCGGAAGTCCTCGCCCGTCATCTCCACCACCACGCACATCTCCTGTAGCCGAGACCGCATCCGCTCCCCGATCCGGTCCCCCAGCGTCTCCTCCCGCACCGCCGCCCGCGCTCCCGTCAACTCGCCCCCACCCGGCGGCAGGTTCGCATAATTCGTCGTAATGATCGTCGTCCGCCGGTCGTTATAACGCGTGTTCAGGATGTGCGCCACCGTATCCCACACCCAGTCGGTCGGCTTCGACGCCCCCAACTCATCCAGCACCAGCACCTCCGCCTCGAACACCGGCTGCAGCACCTCGAGCTCCGTCACATCCACGCTGCGGTTGTAGCTGTTCTGCACCTGTTTCAGCAGGTCGCGATAGTCGAAAAACAACCCCCTCGCTCCCCGTTCCGCCACCAGCGCCTGCAGCATCCCCACAGCGAGGTGCGTCTTCCCAACGCCGATTGACCCAGTCAGCAACAGCCCATTCCCTCCCGTATCCAGCGGATACGCCCGCACAAAGTTCCGCGCCTGCAGCAGCGCCGCCGACAGCGCCGGATTACTCGCCCCATAGTTCGGCACATAATCCTCCAGCGTGCAGTGTGCATACCGCTGCGGAATCCGCGCCTGCTCCAGCATCCGCGCCGTGCGGCGCTCCGTACGGCAGACACACTGCTCCGCGACGCGCATCCCACCCGCGCGCTCCACCACCCGCATCCCCGCACCCTCACAAATTCTGCAAACCTCAGCCATCGCCGTCCCTGCACCCGGGCGCCGGTTCACCCACAGCCCCGCCCCTTCAGTATCGCAGCGCCACCCGCCGCATCCCTGCGCAACCCGCTGTGCGAATCCGGTCCCCGCTCAGGAAACCGAGCTCCTTCCGCCCGCTCCCACCCACCCACCTCAATCCACACGCCAACTTACCCACCCTGCGGTCGTCTCAACCAGGGCGCTGCATCCCCGATCCCCGAATGCTAATCTAATATCCAGCGCCTGAAGGCCCGCGAGTCGGGCCCCAAGCTTGCAGCGCGACAGGAACCTCGATGTCGGGAGCCCCTGGCCGTCAGTCGACGCTGACCGCAAACGCCCCGGCAAGCGAAACCGTTCTGCAGCGGGTTAGCTCCTGAAAGGATTCACCATGCCCAAAGAAGGCATCCACCCCAAGTACGACAACATCACCGTCCGCTGCGCCTGCGGCAACAACTTCCAGACCCGCTCCACGCATAAAGGCGATGTCGTTCTCGAAATCTGCTCCGCTTGCCATCCCTTCTTCACCGGCAAGCAGAAGCTGGTCGACACCGCCGGCCGTATCGAGCGCTTCCGTCGCAAGTTCGCCGCGACCGACGCCAAGAAGGCCGAAGCAGCCGCCAGGTAAGCATCGTTCACCAAACACAGAAAGGCCTCCGGAATCCCGGAGGCCTTTCCCTTGCCCTCAAAAGCGGCAGCCTAGTACGGATAGAACCGCGGGCGGTACCCCGGCACCACGTAGTGCGCCGCGTACCCATACGGCGAGTACGCCGGAGGAGGGGGCAGAGCGGGCGGCCCATACATCACCACCGGCTGCTGCACCAGTACCGGCTGCTGCACCACATACACAGGCTGTGGCGGCGCATACGCATACACCACCTGCTGCGGTGGCGGCGCATACTGCGGCTGCGGTGCATACGCCTGCTGCTGCTGCATCGGCTGCTGTGGAGCAGCGTAGCTCTGCTGCACCGGCGCTGGCTGCTCGTACCGCGGCTCCGGCGCCGTCCTCGAGATCAACGCCGGCTCCCGCTGCGCGGCCAGTTCCTGCCGCGTCGGAATCCCGAAGTCGTCCATCACCTTCAGCGTCAGCTTCGTCTCCGGCTTCAGCACCGGCCGTGGACCGCGCCGCGGCAGGTTGATCAGGTCGATCGGCCACAGCACCGGGATCATCCACTCCACCGTGTCCCGTACCGGGTGCCCGGTCCCGTGGATGCGCCCTTCCTTGTCCACCGGGTACTTGGGCGTCGCAATCACTCGCGCCTGCAGCGGAATCACTGTGTCCGGCTGGATCACGATCCGGTCGAACTTCAGTTCCATCCATCCCTTGCCCACAAAGTGGCCCGGGTCCTTGTACTCCTCGAACCGTCCTACAAGATAACTTCCGTACGGAAACGTCGACCGTCCATAGAGCTCCACATGGCTCACCTGGCAGAGGACGGGGTCACCGACCTTCTCTGTCGCGGAGGATACCTTGGGCTCGGAGATTGTGCATTGAAGAATCGATCCTGCGGGAACCAGCTGTTCGGCCGAAGCCGCCAGCGGTGCCGCAAGAAGAAGCATGGAGAGAACAAGTTGGCCCTTCACGGGAGTCTCCTGACAGGGCAGGTCTCATAACGAGACCTGGTTGCGACTGCACTTCCACCACGCGACGCTCGGGGGAGCGAGTGACGCCCGGTACCCGGCTGCCGCCAAGTACCAAACAAGACTCGGAATCAGGTTCACCATCATGCTCTGCCCGTTCCGGAGCGTCAACGCGGAAGAGTCGCAAAGCGATCTTCCGCGGGCCTCAACGGAGCCGAAACGGGAATTTGGAACAACTAAGGCTGAAGCCGGGCCGTGAAAGCTGCCGATCAACCGGTACTTCGGTCAGAAGCTATCTCCCGGCAAACTCCGGCCGCGAGGGAAAGTTGCGCGCGTAAGCACAATTTTGTTTGGCATCAAGTGTGCTCAAAATGCGCTTAAAACCGCGTTTAAGCACTCAAAAAGACACTAAAAACCATCCAAAAAGCACGCCCCCGGTACACTTGAACAGCGATGGACAAGCACTGGACAGCCACGATCGAGCGCCCCGCGATGGGGGAATCCAGCGTGCCTGCGGAGCTGCGAATCGGCTCGGTCCGTATAGCGCCGGCCACAGTGTTGGCGCCCATGGCAGGGGTCACCGACACCGTTTTCCGGCGTTTTATCAAGAACGCTTCGCTATATTCCGCAACTGGTGCGGGTTCCGACGTCGATGATCAGACCTCCAACGAGGTCTCAGGCTGCGGCCTCATCATGACCGAATTCACCTCTGCCGACGGCCTCAGCCGCATGCGGGAGAGCAAGCGGAAGCGCTACCTCACCTTCTACGACGACGAACATCCCATCTCCGCCCAGCTCTTCGGTTCCAACCCGCAAACTCTTGCAGACAGTGCACTTATCTGCCAGGACGAAGGCTTCGACCTGGTCGATCTGAACCTCGGTTGCCCCGCAAAACGCGTCGTAAATTGCAACGGGGGAAGCGGTTTATTGCGTGATTTACCTGCAATTCAGCGCATTTTTGAGCATGTTCGCGCGTCCATCACCATCCCCTTCACGGTGAAGTTCCGTATGGGCTGGAACGACAGCAACATCGTGTGCGTGGAACTCGCGAAAATGGCTGAAAATAGTGGACTTAATGCCGTGGCCCTGCACGCCC
>DATLMQ010000335.1:0-5326 GCA_035537215.1 Acidobacteriaceae bacterium | reverse complement strand
CCGAAAGCGGACCTCGGGCGGGTGCGTCGCCGACACCGCCACGCTCAACTGAACCCTCGCCCCATTCGGCCCACGTCCATAATTCAGAGCGTTCTCGATGAGGTTGCTGAGTATCTGCACAATCGCATCAACGTCCGCCATAACAACAACTTCGGGGATCGCACCGACCTCCAGCGCACCCCCTTTTTCCTTTACCACCCCAGCGACCGCGACCGCCGCCTCGCGCATCAGGGCCTCCGCGGAGACAGGCCGCGGCTCAAGCTTCTGCTCCCCGGATTCCACCCGTGCCAGCGCCAGCAGATCGTCGGTGAGACGGCCCATCCTCCGTGCGCTCTTGAGGATAGCCTCAAGGAACTCCGCCTCCGTGCGGGCCGGCAGCGGCGTTCCCTCGGTGTCGAGGAGCATCTCCACATAGCCCTGGATGCTGGTCAACGGCGTCCGTAACTCGTGGGAAACATTGGCCACAAACTCACGCTGCGTCCGCTCCACCTGCTCGATGCGGGTGATGTCCCGCAGGACGATGACGGCCCCGCCTTCCGGCATGGGCGCGGCGCTAACGGCGAAGATGCGCCCGGGCGCCAGCGACACAGGCTGCAGATCGACCACCGTGCGGGTCTCAAGCACGGTGTGCACGCACTCCAGCACCTCCGGAGCCCGAATGGTCTGGACCAGGGAATGGCCGGCCCGGACGGAGCCGAAGGAGTCCAGCACAAGCCGCTGCATGGCCTTGTTGGCCCAGATGATGCGGCCTACGGCGTCGACAGAGGTGACGGCGTCCTGCATCGAGTCCAGGAGCGCCTCGAGCTTTTCACGACGCTCCGCGCTGGAAGCGAAGCCGCGCTCGATCTCGGCGCCGGCGGACCGCAGAAGGGCGGCAAGGCGGTCGTGATCGCGCCACACGGAGTGCATGGCGATCTCCCGGCCTTCCGACAGGGCGACCAGCCCGGCCTCCAGCGCGGCATCATCCTGGGTGGCGAGACCGACGAAGCGCCAGGCGAGCCAGAGCGAGGCGCAGAGCACGGCAGCTACGGCCATCCAGGGATGCGGGGCAAGCGAGGCCACCACCGCGACCAGGGCGGAGGCCGCCAGCGCACGAGTGGCAACCTGAACGAAGAGGCTGCGTTTCATCAAGAACATCCGTCTGCCCTGGGCTGACACTCTCATGCAGTCAGCCCGGGTTGGCCTCCAGAGGTAACTCTTTTCGGCGAACGTCAGGTAAACAAGCGCCGCCAGGGTGCCCTGGGAGTCACCTGCCAGTGTACGTCCGGGATGTGCGAGACCGAGAGGTGACCAAAGGTCCGGACACCGGTCGAGGGGCAACGGGATGGAGCGATGAGCCGCCAACCTGACGCCGGGCGGCTGACCGCCCCGTTGGTCAGCGCAGCGCGGGGTAGATGACCCCGGTCAGCCCCTCGCTGATGGTCCAGAGCCTGCGCGCGGCTTCCGGATCGAGAGCCTGGGGACGCGGGGTGACGACGGTGGGGTGGCCCTTGATCTCTTTAAAACCATCTGGACCGATGTACTGTCCACCCTGGACCTCTGGCGATGTGGCAGCGTACAGGGTGGGAAGAGCGCCCATCTCCTCGCTCTGCATGACGAGCGGAGCCAAGAGGTTCATCACCTTGGATTTGAGATCGGCGTTGCCGGGCCCGTTCTCGAAGATGCGCGTGCGGGAGACGCCGGGGTGGACGGGAAGGCTGAGAAGGGCGCTGCCGGCCTCGCGGGCGCGGCGGTCGAGCTCGCGGGCGAAGAGGATGTTGGCGAGCTTGGAGTTGTTATAGGCGCCCCAGGGGGTATAGCCACGCTCGCTCTGGAGGTTGTCCCAGTCCATGCGGCCCGTGCGGTGCGCGAGCGAAGCGACGGTGATCACGCGAGGCGCAGTGGAACGGAGCAGGGCCGGCATCAGGAGGCCTGTGAGCGCGAAGTGGCCAAGGTGGTTGGTACCGAACTGCCGCTCGAAGCCATCGGCGGTGAGCTCGCGTTTCGGCAGGGCCATGACGCCCGCGTTGTTGACGAGGATATCGAGCACAGCCCCGCTGCTCACAAAGGACGGGGCGAAGCTGCGTACGGAGGCCAGGGAGGCCATGTCGAGGGGAACGATGGAGAGCTGTGCCGCGGGCTGCTCGCGCAGGATGGCGGAGCGTGCGGCCTCGCCCTTGTTGACGCTGCGGCAGCCGAGCAGGACCTGCGCGCCGTGGCGGACCAACTCCCGGGCAGCCTGAAAGCCGATGCCGCTGTTGGCGCCGGTGATAAGAACTGTCTTGCCGGCCTGCGATGCCATCTGCGAGGCCGTCCATGCTGCTGCCGCCATGTTGCCACCCTCCGGAGATCGATCTCCCTCTACGCTCTCGATGCTATCAACGGAGGGGTCCAGCGCGATGCTGAAGGAATGTAATGGGAGGGGTGCAGCATCTCCTTCGCGCCAAGTTCCGTCTTAGTAGTGGACCGTGGAGCGGCTCTTTTCTGTACGTAAATGTACTGAAAAGAGCTTGGCTGTAAGCTGAGGCTCTGGCAAGGTTTGCTCTGTGTGATTACAATCGGACGGCAAGGCCATCAGCTGAATTCTCGGGAAGGCGCGCCCCCAGGCGAGGCCCGGGGCGAGATTGTCGAAGGGGAAGGTTCTCTCATGAAACTTAGCGCACGAATCGCTGCAGGCTCCGCGCTGCTAATTGTGCTCGGAAGCACCGTTGGCTGCACCAAGCTGCGAGCGCGAGATCAGCTTGTAAAAGGCGTGCAGGAATTCAAGGCCGGCCACTATGAGGCAGCGGTTAACCATTTTCAGAACTCCATCAACCTAGATCCAAACTACGAGTCGGCTCGTCTGTACCTTGCGACCGCTTACAGCTACCAGGTAGTCCCCAACCTGGACACGCCTGACAATATGAAGATCGCGCAGAAGGCCCTGGATGGCTTCAACGCGGTCCTGAACAAGGATCCCAACGACGTGGGCGCGCTGCGGCAGGTGGCTTCTATCCACCGGAATATCAAGCAGTTCGACCAGGCGAAGGCCGATGAGCTGAAGATCATCTCCCTTGAGCCGAACGATGCCGAGGCGAACTACACGATCGGCGTGATCGATTGGACGCAGGCGTACAAGAATGCCACGAAGATCCTGGGCGATGCCGGGTTGACCGACGATGGTAACGGGAACGCGAAGAAGTCCAAGGAGGTGTGCGCGAAGCTGGTGGCGGCGAACAGCGCCTTGGTGACGGAGGCGCAGAAGTACCTGGAACGCGCAGTCCAGATCAACCCCACATATGACGATGCCATGCAGTACATGAACCTGAACTACCGCCGCAAGGCCGACCTGGAATGCGGGAACGATCAGGCCCGCAAGGACGACCTGGCGCAGGCGGACCAGTGGGTGCAGAAGGCCATCGGCGCGCGCAAAGCGAACGAGGCGGCCAAGGAGAAGAAGGCAGGCGGCGGCGTGACGATGCAGTAAGAGTTCACAAGCCTCAGCTGTGGCGAAGGCCTCCCCTTGGGGAGGCCTTCGTGCGTCTGGAAGGATGGCCAGCGGGCGGCCGGGACCAGGGCGGCCCGGGCATCATGCTGAGGCGAGGGGCGCCAGAGAGGCCACGCTTTCAGCGGGAAGGTGGTCCCAGGAAGTGCCGCGGATGATGGCAGCCAGGATCTCAAGACCATCGACGAGCCGGGGGCCGGGGCGGGAGAAGAACGCGGAGCCGTCCACGGCGAAGACCTGGCCGTGGCGGACTGCTGGCAGATCCATCCAGAGCGATGGGAAGGTGGGAACAAGCGAGCGGAACTGGATGACGGTGTCCGCGAGGTGGTAGCCGCACGGCATGACGAAAAGGATGTCGGGGGCGGCGGCGTGGACCTGCTGCCAGGTGATACGGACGCTCTTTTCGCGCGGGGTGGCCAGGACGGGATCGCCGCCGGCAAGGGCGACCATTTCGGGAATCCAGTGGCCGCCCTGGAAGAGGGGGTCGAGCCACTCGAGGCAGAGGACGCGAGGGCGGGTGGGGAGCTGGTGGGCTGGTCCTTGGCCGCTGATGCGGCGGACCCGGGCGCGGAGGGAGGAGGCGAGCTGGGATGCCGCTTCCCGGCGCCCTACGGCGGCGCCAAGCTGCTCGATCTCGGAGATGACACCATCGAGACTGCTAGCGCCAAGGGAGAGCAGCAGGGGCCGGGAATGGATACTGGCGAGGTCGCGCTCGAGGGTGGGGCTGTCGATGGCGCAGACGCGGCAGAGGTCCTGGAGAACGATCAGATCGGGCGCAAGGGCGTCAATCTTGAGCATGTCGGCGAAGTAGAGGCTGCGGCCCTCAGCGCCATTCTCGCGCACGAGGGAATCGATCTGCGCGGGTGCGAGACCCGGGGGCATGCGAGAAGAGACGACCTGCGGGAGCCGGCGAGCTTCAGGTGGGAAGTCGCACTCAAAAGTGACGGCGACTACGTCGGGGCCCGCCCCGACAGCGAAGAGCATCTCGGTCGCCGAGGGCAGCAGTGAGCAGACCTTCATGGGTTCACCTTATCCAGCGCCGCCGAGGGTCGGGACAGCTGACCGTTCCTGTTTGACCGTTCCTGTTATGGCTGCAGAGGGACCGCAGGTTGTGGGGTTTCGGGATGGGGGCGCCGCGGGTCTGATGGCGCTTCAGGCGGGCTGAGTGGGGTCGGTCAGCGGAAACTGCCCGCGTATGTGATAACGGGAGCCGTCGCGGGAGAGTTCGCTCTCATAGAGCAGAAACTCCCGGGCTGGCCAGCGCAAGTGGAGGCGCTGCTGCTCGGCGACAGTGCGCCATCGGCTGAAGCTCTGAGGTCGGCCGCGACCGCGCCTCCGCGCGAGGGTGATGTGCGGGCGGTATGGACGATCTTCTATCGGAAGGCCGCTGGCCCGGGCGGCAGCGGAGACGGAGGTGTGGAGGCGGACAAGCGAAGGTGTGAGGTGGACTGAAGCGAATAGGACACCGACGCGATCGAAGAGCCCCAGCCCGTCGAGGTGGAGATCGGCCTGGGGTTCGCGCAGGCACTCCAGGTTGCGCAGCAAGCTAGCGTGGGCCTCGGGAGGGACAGAACCGAGGAAGGCAAGTGTGATGTGCCACTGCTCAGGGACCCACCAGCGAAGACCGTCACCGGGGGTGCGGAGCCGTAGGGTGAGGCGCTCCAGCTCGATCCTGGCCTCGTCGCTCAATGCAAGCCCTAGAAACAGACGCATGAGCTTCAGCCTACACGGGCGAGGCACGGCCGAAAGCGGTTCGGTCCAGTCGTTCAGAAGAGCCGCTTAGCTTAAAGAAAAGGGACGGCCTGCAGCCGTCCCGCTGTGCTTGGTTTTAGGATCTGGGCCGTGTAGGATTCCCCGGATTCT
>DATLMQ010000334.1:0-2012 GCA_035537215.1 Acidobacteriaceae bacterium | reverse complement strand
GTCGGTGTCGACCTCGACCTGCAGCTCGACGACGCGGCGGAACTGGCCGGAGGGAATCTCAATCTGCTGGTAGACGCGGCCTTCGGTCTCCTGCACGTGGCGCTCGCCGGTGATCGCGAGGTGGCGGCCGCTGACCTCGATCCCGACCTGGCTCAGCTCGACGCCGGCGAGGTCGACCTTGACGATCGCCCGCTGCGGGTCTCCGCAGTAGTAGACGTCGACGTTGGGGGAGAAGCCGCTGGAGCGGCGGGTGACGTAGCGGGTGCGGCTCCAGTCGACGAAGAGATCGCGTTGGGGCATCGCCCCAAACTATGCAGGACGGGATGCCCAGCGGGGTGCACGCATGAGAAGAACCGGCTGGCGTGGTGGCACGAGGCCCTCTGGTCGGTTGGGGCGGAAGGTGCCGCAGGTCTCGTTCAGCTCCAAGGCGCAGAGAAGGTTTTTCCGGAAATAGCAGTCGTCGCAGGTGGGTGGCTTGGGCTTGCGCGGCACGAGGCGCATGTTTGCACTGGCCGCGGGTAATTGCCCGGGCCGATTCCGCAAATCGCCACGACTTTGAAACAGACCTGTGACGGCTTCCTCGCGCTTTGCGGGAGCACCGGCAGCCGGCGCTAACATGCGTCCAGATGGAGGGTCATTCCCGCACGGAGAAGCTCTCCGCTTCTCCCCCGCTTTTCAGAAGCGAGTTCCTCAACTTCTTCTCCCGCGTCCACCCCGCGGTCCCGGCGGTCATCTTTGTGCCGGTGGTGGTGGCGATGGAGTGGATCGGGGCTGATCGGGGCTACGCCTGGTGGCAGCTGGCGCTGCTGACGCTGGCCGGGATCGGGGTCTGGACGCTGACCGAGTACTGGCTCCACCGCCTCCTTTTCCACTGGGAGCCCGACAACGCCTTCGGCCGCCGCATGCACTTCATCATCCACGGCGTCCACCACGACCATCCCAACGACAAGATGCGGCTGGTGATGCCGCCGTCGGTCTCGATCCCGCTGGCGGCCCTCTTCTTCGGTGCCTTCTGGCTGCTCCTCGGCAGCGCTGCCTTCCCCCTCTTCGCCGGCTTCATCGCCGGCTACCTCTTCTACGACTACACCCACTACTACGTCCACCACTTCGTCCCGAAGACGGAGTTCGGCAAGCAGCTGCGCGAACACCACATGCGCCACCACTTCCAAGACCACAGCTACGGCTACGGCGTCTCCTCGCCGATCTGGGACCACGTCTTCAGGACGTATCCAAAGCAGCGCAGCAAGTACCGCCCGTAGCCACTCTCGTAGGGAGGGGTGGGGTCCCCATCTCTGTCACAGATCGGCATGCTTCCTCGTCTAGGGGGCATGAACACTTCACGGAAAGCGATCGTTGTTGGTGGTGGGCCGGCGGGGCTTGTGGCGGCGAGTCGGTTGGCTGCGGGTGGGGTTGAGACGACGCTGCTTGAGGCGGCGTCGCATCTTGGGGGACGGGCGGCTTCTGAGTGGCGGGATGGGTTCTTCCTCAACCAGGGGCCTCATGCGCTTTATGTCGGTGGGCCGGCTGGGCGGGAGTTGGAGGCAATGGGGATCGAGCTGGAGTGGTGGAACCCGGCATCGGCCAACTCGGTTTTCGTGCGGGGCGGCAAGGCGCGGCGTTCGCTCGGCGGGACCCTTGGACTGGTGCGGTTGCTGGGGCCGCTCCTCCGCGGCAACCCTGAGGATCTTCGCGATCTCTCCACGACGGAGTGGCTACGGCAGACCCTGCGCTCTGAGGACGCTCGGGCCGCCGCCGCGGCCCTGGTCCGCGTGACCACGTTCGTCGCCGACCAGCAGAGCCTCAGCGCCGAGGTCGCCGCCACGCAGTTGCGGATCGGCCTGGTTCCCGGCGTTCGCTACCTGAAGGGCGGTTGGCAGTCGCTGGTCGACGCGCTCGCCGGTCATGCTGAAACGGCCGGGGCGACGCTGCGGACCCGCGCGGCCGTGCGCCTGCTTCATCGGGAGGCCGGCGGCTGGACGGTGGCGCTCGACGAGGAGACCCATCACGCCGAC
>DATLMQ010000333.1:0-2074 GCA_035537215.1 Acidobacteriaceae bacterium | reverse complement strand
GAAGATCGGCTCGCGTACCGGGGGGTTTCGCGAGCTGATGACCGCCGACGGGCCGAGGCTTGCAAATCGCTCCAGGTTGCATGCGACCTGGGATGCCGAGATCGCAAGCCCGGCCCGGAGGCACCCCTTTTGACTATGTCCTCGTGAGGCTGGGCGTTTTGCCCGGTTGCTGCGGGGGCATGGCTTTTCTTGTGGCGTGGTGTCGAGGTTCGCGGTGGTCCGGGTGCGCTTTGAGGCGGTGGCGAGGCGAACACGGAGGCTTCCCCTTCGCTTCGCTTGGGAGGATGACGGGGCTGGGGGTTGAGGATCGGGGTGGTCCCGGGTGAGCAGGTTCCTCACTTGGCTCGGAATGACAACGACAGAAAGGCCATCTCGCTTCGCAGAAGAAGCCAGAGTCCTGGATGGCGAGTGACGGCAGCGGTGATCCGCCAATGCGGAACCTCTCCGCTTCGACGCTTTGCACCTTCGGTCCGAGATGACGTAGTGGGCGGGGTGAGATTCGGGGTGTTTGGTGAAACCGATCCTCCCGCTTTGCGGAAAGATGACAACTTGTCTGTGTATGCCGGGCCGTGGTGGTGGATCGTGTACCGGGCGGCCGTTACTGTTCGTGTCCGGCGCTGGTGGTGGATCGTATCCCCGGGCTGTGGTGGGTCTCCGCGTGAAGGACCGTGGACTTAAGCCCTGGGGCGGGCTGTCTTGCGGGAGCGGCGGGGAGGGACGGGCTTTTTGAGCTGGGCAGGTTCGGGGAGGGTCTTTTTGCGCTCGACGGATTTGCCGGCGGCGGCGCGGTTGAGGGCCTGGACCTCGCCGGGGGTGAGTTCGCGGAAGCCGCCGGGAGGGACGTCGAGAACGAGCGCGCCGTAGCCGATGCGGCGGATCTTTTCGACGTGGTGGCCGATCTCTTCAAACATTTTGCGAAGCTGGCGGTTGCGGCCTTCGGTGAGACTGACTTCGAACCAGGGATTGTCACCGCCGCGGACCTGCTCGACCTTGGCGGGCTGGGTGAGGATGCGGTCGCGGCGGGCCTGGCCACCGCGGGCGGGGCGGACCTCATTAAGGCGGCCGCGGTCGATCATGATGCCGTGGCGAAGCTGCTCGATGGCGGCTTCGGTGGGTTTGCCGGAGACTTTGACGAGGTAGGTTTTCTGGACGCCGGCGCTGGCCTTGGAGAGGCGATTGGCGAGGGTGCCGTCGTTGGTCATGAGGAGCAGACCCTCGCTGAGGTAGTCGAGGCGGCCGACGGGGTAGAGGCGGGGCAGCCGGGAGTGCTCGCCGGTGATCTTTTTCTGCGACTCCTGGCCGAGGAGCTGGGCGACGGTGGGGCGATGTTCGGGGTCGTCGAGGGTGGTGACGTAGCCGCGGGGCTTATTGAGGACGAAGTAGCGCTGCGGCTCGGGGCCGTGGAGGAGCTTGCCGTCCACACGGATGTGGTCGCGAGTCGCATCGGCGCGGGTGCCGAGCTCTGTGACGGTCTGGCCGTTCACCTGGACGCGGCCTTCGAGGATGATCTGCTCGGCGGCGCGGCGGGAGGCGATGCCGGCCTGGGCGAGGATTTTCTGGAGGCGCTCTCCGCGGGGGGTGTCGGGCTGGGGCTCGGCTTTCATCAAGGCCATTATCGCCGGTTGCGCAGGGCGTGGGTGGGGAACAGATTCGGTGGGTGCACGGATGCGGCGGGAACGGCGGTTGATGGCACGCAAGTCGTGTGTACGAATTCGCGACGGCGGCAAGCCTCACCCCGGGCCTGAATGCCATCCAACCAATACAGCGCGGCCAATTGTGGACCGCGGCAACGTCGGGATGCGGGCTTGCTGCAGAACAGACTGCCAGCCCGATGCGCACAGGAAACGGCGCGCCCTTCCTGAGAGTAGTACAGGAGAAGACGGTATGCGGATGTTGAAACCTCTAGCAACAACGGCCCTGTCCTTCGCGTTTCTCGCCACTGGCGGCGCGATGGCACAAACCTCGACGGGCACGACCACCGGAACGACGACGGGGACGACCCCGCAGACGAACACCACCACACCGGGAGCGCAGACGAATACGGGCACGATGGGCTCCGGGCAGAGGGAGACGG
>DATLMQ010000332.1:0-2717 GCA_035537215.1 Acidobacteriaceae bacterium | reverse complement strand
TGCGGGGGCGAATGCGCGGAGGGTGGGACCGGGGGAGTCGTGGACGATGGGGCAGACGATCTCGGTGAAGAGGTGGGGGACGTAGAGGCCCGAGCGGGGGGCTCGGGCCTGGGGCGATGCGGTGAGGGTGGGGTTAGAGCGGGCTAGGCCTTGGGGGCGTAGTCCTCGCGATAGGGCGTGAAGACGTCGAGGACTTCGGAGTCTTCGAGGGCGGAGGCCTGGTGCTCGACATCGCCGGGGACGAGGAAAGAGTCGCCGGATTTGGCTTCAAAGCGGCCGCCGGGGTGCTCGAAGGCGAGGTGTCCGGTGACGACGTAGACGAGCTGCTCGTGGGGGTGGCTGTGGCGGACGCCAACCCAGCCCTTGGACATGTGGTGGCGCACGAGCATCATGCTGGGGCTGAAGGACATGACCTGGCGGCGGAGACCGTCCTCGGGAGAGGTCATGGAGGCGTCGAGGGAGGGAGTTACGGGAATTTCGTTTTGAGCCATAGGTGTCCTGAGTTTAGAGGTGTCCTGAGTTTAGAGGTGTCCTGAGTTTAGCGGGCCGGCTGCTTGCCGGTCGACGGCGCTCAGATCCAGCCAGAGATGTAGGTGGTGCCGGCGGCGTGGATCTTCGCTTCGGCTCACAGTGGGTGAGCGCGGGGTCGGGACGGTAGACGATGGCGGGGAGGGCTGCCTAGCAAGAGGCTGTCCTGTCAGGCAGAATGTTGGGCGTGAATCGACGCGAGTTTTTGAGGACAGCAGCGGGGACGGCCCTGGCGGGTGCAGCGGTGGGGCGGATAACGGCGCAGGCCGATGGGTGGCCGGTGGTGCGGACGACGGCGGGACAGGTGCGCGGGAGAATGCAGGACGGGATCGCGGTGTTTCTGGGGATTCCGTATGGGGCGGATACGCGGGGGCGGCGGTTTCAGGCACCGGTGGCTCCGACGCCGTGGACAGGTGTGCGCGAAGCGGTGGCGTGGGCGGATCAGGCGCCGCAGCTGGGCGGGAGGCGCGGGATGACGTCGCGGGCGCGGGGAACGGCGGAGGTGCCCGCGGCGGAGACGTATCGGCTGCCGCAGGATGAGGGAGCGGTGAGCGAGGACTGCCTGCACCTGAATGTGTGGACGCCGAGCGCGAGCCGCAAGGGACACGAGCGGCGGCCGGTGCTGATGTACATCCACGGGGGCGCCTACAACAGCGGGACGGTGAATGCGGCGCTGTATGACGGGACGCGGCTGGCGCGTGGCGGGGATGCGGTGGTGGTGACGGTGAATCATCGGCTGAATGCGTTTGGGTTTCTGTATCTCGGGGGAGTGACCGACGATGCGGCGTATGCGGATTCGGGGAACGCGGGGATGCTGGACCTGGTGCTGGCGCTCAAGTGGGTTCAGGAGAACATAGCGGAGTTCGGCGGGGATCCGGGGCGCGTGACGATCTGGGGACAGTCGGGCGGCGGAGCGAAGTGCGCGACGCTGATGGCGATGCCTCCGGCGCATGGGCTGTTTCACCGTGTGATGAGCATGAGCGGGCAGCAGGTGACGGGGGCTCCCAAGGAGGTTGCGACGGCGAGGACGAAGGAGTTTCTGGCGAAGCTGGGACTGGCGGCGACGGCTCCGGGGAAGCTGCGGGCGGCGCTGGATGCGATGCCGCTGGAGAGGCTCGAAGAGGCGGCGACGGTGAGCTCGGCGTGGCTGCCGGTGGTGGATGGTCGATCGCTGCCGCGGGATCCGTTTTCGCCGGATGCGCCCGGGATCTCGAACGAGGTGGCGATGATCCTGGGGAACACGCATGACGAGACGAGGGGGCTGATCGGGGGAGGGCAGCCGGCGCTGTTCTCGCTGACGTGGGAGGAGCTGCCGGGAGCTCTGGACAAGAGTGTGCATGCGTTTCTGGGGCCGCTGAAGGCGGAGGTGGTGGTGGCGCGGTATCGCGAGTGGTATCCGGAGTACACGCCGGCGGATGTGTTCTTCTCGGCGACGACGGCGTTCCGGTCGTGGCCGGGACAGGTGATCGAGGCGGAGCGGAGGGCAGAGAGTCCGGCGGCGAAGAGAACGTGGGTGTACGAAATGGACTGGCCGTCGCCGGTGGCGGGAGGGAAGTTTCGCGCGCCGCATACGGTGGATATTCCGTTCTTCTTCGACAACCTGGCGGTGTCTCCGGGAATGGTGGGCGCGAGCGCGGAGGAGGTGAGCCGGGCGCAGCCGCTGGCGACGGCGATGAGCCAGACGCTGGTGGCGTTTGGGCGGACGGGCGATCCGAACCACGCGGGGCTGCCACCGTGGCCGAACTACGATCTGAAGCGGAGAGCGACGATGGTTTGGGATGCGCCGCCGAAGGTGGTGGAGGATCCGCGGGGCCGGGAGCGGGAGCTGGCGGCGCGGGCGCATTATCGGCAGCCGGGGACGTAGAGCGGAGCGCGGGCCGTCCATGGGGCGTTTGACGGTGATGGGCTGGAGCGGCTAGAGTCCTGGCCAAAGTTGTCTGACAGGATTTGAAAACGGATCCGGAGATGAGGGATGGGATGAGGATGGTGCGCTTGGTGGTGGCTGGGGCCGTGAGTGTGGGGTGTACGACCCGGGTGCTGGCGCAGGATACGCGGCAGGTGGCAGAGCCGAAGATTCCGGCGGCGTGCACGGTGCTGAAGGCGAATCTGCGGGCGACGAACAACGCGCTGGCGGAGGCGGATGAGACGAAGCTGGATACGCAGCGGATCCAGGCGGCGATGGATGCGTG
>DATLMQ010000331.1:0-5184 GCA_035537215.1 Acidobacteriaceae bacterium | reverse complement strand
GGGTCGGGTCGGGTCGGGTCGGGTCGGGTCGGGTTTGATGTTGGGCGTCCGTGGTGGCCTGGTGAAGCAGGTTCCTCCCCTTCGGCTTCGTTCAGGATGGGATGAGACAGAGGAGCAAAGGCGTTCGGCGGCAGGCCGATGACGTGTAGCGGGTGGCGCGGCACGATGACGTGAAGTGGGTGGGTGGGGCGGGGGCGATGATGTGGAGCAGGGTGTGGGGGCGATGATGTGGAGGCGGGTGGGATGTGCGGTGGTGATGGTGGGATTGGTGCCGCTGGGGCTGGTGTGCCGGTTTGTGCCGATCGGGCTGCCGGGGTGGGCGGTGAAGTATGGGGGATCGTCCTTCTGGGCGGCAATGGTGTATTGGCTGATGGCGATGCTGCTGCCGGGGGTGCGCTCCGGGTGGACCGGGGTGGTGGCGGCGATGGTGTCCGCGGGCGTGGAATTCTTCAAGCTGGTGCAGACGCCTGGGCTGGATGCGTTTCGGGATACGATCGCGGGCAAGCTGTTGCTGGGCCGCTACTTCGGTTGGATGGACATAGCGGTGTACTGGATCGCCGTTGGAATTTCGGTGTGGATCGACTGGATGGCGCGGAACAGGCGCGGGGCGATGAGGGTTAGCATCGGAGGGAATGGCATTTACAGAAAAAAGCTCAGCAAAGATCGTTAAAGAGTCCACTGGCGGCAAGCGCTTCGCGTGCGTGCATGGACATTTTTACCAGCCTCCGCGGGAGAATCCGTGGCTGGAGACGGTGGAGGTGCAGGACTCCGCGGCACCGTACCACGACTGGAACGAGCGCATTACGGCGGAGTGCTATGCGCCGAACGGAGCGTCGCGGATAACGAATAAGCAGAACCAGATCATCCGGATTGTGAACAACTACTCGCGGATGAGCTTCAACTTCGGAGCGACGCTGCTGAGCTGGCTGGAGGAGTTTGCGCCGCGGACGTATCGCATGATTCTGGATGCGGATACGGCGAGCATGGAGCGCTACTCGGGGCATGGGTCGGCGCTGGCGCAAGTGTACAACCACGTGATTATGCCGCTGGCGAGCGAGCGCGATGCGCGCACGCAGATTCGCTGGGGGGTGGCAGACTTCGAGCACCGGTTCAACCGTGTGCCGGAGGGAATGTGGCTGGCGGAGACAGCGGTGTCGCGCAAGGTGCTGGACCTGATGGCGCAGGAGGGGATCCGGTTCACGATCCTGGCGCCTAACCAGAGCGCGCGGGTGCGGCGCATGGTGAGGGAGGAGCCGGAGCCGCTGACGGTGGGAACGGAGGGAGCAGCCGCGGCGCAGCGCAACGGCACGGGCGATGGAGCGCATGCGAGCGAGCCGGCGTGGACGGAGACGCCGAATGGAGAGGTGGATTCGACACGGCCCTACCTGGTGCGGCTGGAGGAAGGGCGCTCGATTGCGGTGTTCTTTTATAACGGCCCGGCGTCGCGGGCGATTGCGTTTGAAGGGCTGTTGAACTCCGGTGAGGAGTTTGGTCGACGGCTGCTGAGCGGGCTGCGGCCTGACAAGGGGCCTGAAGGAAACAGCGAACCGCAGCTGGCCCACGTGGCAACCGATGGCGAAAGCTACGGACACCACCACAAGCATGGCGAGATGGCGTTGAGCTACGCAATGCACTGGGTGGAAGAGAACCGGCTGGCGAGGCTGACCAACTACGGCGAGTTCCTGGAGATGTTTCCGCCGACGTGGGAGGCCGAGGTGGTGGAGGACAGCAGCTGGAGCTGCGCGCATGGGGTGGAGCGATGGCGCGCGGACTGCGGCTGCAACGGAGGCAAGCCGGGGTGGAACCAGCTGTGGCGCGGGCCGCTGCGCGCCGGGCTGGACCTGCTGCGCGATGGGACGGCACCGCTGGCGGAGAAGCTGGCGGCTCCGCTGCTGAAGGATCTGTGGGCGGCGCGGGATGCGTACATCCACGTGGTGCTGGATCGAAGTGCGCAGAATGTGGACCGCTTTCTGGACCAGCATGCGAAACGTGTGCTTTCAGCCGAGGAGCGTGTGACGGTGCTGCAGCTGTTAGAGCTGGAGCGGCATGCGCAGCTGATGTACACGAGCTGCGGGTGGTTCTTTGACGAGATCTCCGGCATTGAGACGGTGCAGATTATCGCGTACGCCGGGCGCGTGCTGCAGCTGAGCATGCAGCTGTTCGGGGAGCCGGGGCGGGAGCTGGAGGCGGAGTTTCTGAAGGTGCTGGCGGGGGCGCGGAGCAATGTGCCGGAGATGGGCAACGGAGCGGAGGTGTACCGGCGATATGTGACGGGCGCTCGGCTGGATATGGAACACGTGGGCGCGCATTATGCGATCAGCTCGATCTTTCGCAGCTATCCGGCGTCCGGGCAGCTGTTCTGTTTCGATGTGCAGCGGCACAGCTATGAGCTGCTGACCTCGGGCCGGGGACGGGTGGCGCTGGGGCGGGCGGGGCTGCGGTCGCGGATCACGGAAGAGACGGAGGAGATCTGCTTCGCGGTGCTGCACCTGGGGGATCAGAATCTTTCCGCGGCGGTAAAGTGTTTCGGTGCAAAGGATGAGCAGGCGTGGGAGACCTTTCTGCTGAACGCGCGGACGGCGGTGCGGAGGGCGGATCTGCCGCAGCTGATCCGGTTGATCGATGCGTTCTTTGGAGGGACGCTGTACTCGCTGACGTCGCTGTTTGCGGATGAGCAGCACCGGATCATGCAGAGCATTTTGAACCAGACGCTGGAAGAGGTGGAGAACTCGCTGATACGAATCTATGAGGAGCATGCGACGCTGCTGCACTTTCTGGGCGAGAACGATGTGCCGGCGCCGCCGGCGCTGGCGCTGACGGCGGGGTTCGCGATCAATGCGAGCCTGCGGCATGCGCTGGAGGCGGAGACGTATGACGCGGCAGAGGTGACGCGGCTGCTGCGGAGGGCGGATATCGACAATGTGTCGCTGGATTCGGGGCTGCTGAGCTATACGGCGGACAAGCGGATGAAGCGCGCGATGGTGCGGCTGGAGACGGCGGCGGAGTCGCAGAATATGGCGGTGCTGCAGGAGACGCTGACGATTGCGGAGAGCCTGCAGTCGCTGCCGATGGATGTGAACCTGTGGCAGGCACAGAATATCTGGAACGATATGCTGCGGCGGAGCGATAGCCAGTACTGGTCGCGGGAGTGGCTGGAGGGATTTCTGCGGCTGGGGACGACGATGAACCTGGCGGTGGAAGAGCTGGTGACGGAGGAGAGTGTGCGCGCGTTCTAGGGCGTGAGGCTTTTGGGGGTCTGGCTCAGTGGCGGCGGAGGCGGGGGCCGTTGGGGAAGCGGTGGATGGGGTTGAGGCGCAGGCTGAGGCCGGTGCTGACGCCGTAGGGGCGCAGGTTGCCGTAGGGGAAGTCGCGCCAGAGCTGGTACTCGACGTCGAGGGCGCGGATGGTGACGGTGCTGTTGAGGGCGATGTCGAGGCCGGCGCCGGGAACCAGGGCGAGGAAGTCGCCGCGAGCGTAGCCGAAGGGCAGGTTGATGTGGCCGTCGCCGACGAGGAACTTGGCGTAGGGCTGCCAGCGTGCGGGGGGCAGGAGAAGGACGCGGGGGCCGAGGAGGAAGTTGGTTTCGGTGACCTGCTCGGTGGTGTGGAGGCGGAGGAAGCGGGCTTCGGCTTCGAGGCCGAAGCGCCAGTGAGGATGGATGTCGGCGAAGATGAGGCCGCCGCCGAGGATGCGACGGCCGTAGTCGGCCTGGAAGACGGTGGGACCGCCGCCGAGGGCGACCGAGGTGCCGGGGCCGCCGGCGGTGCTCAAGGCCTGGGCGGCGACGGTGGCGTGAGTGAGAAGAGAGAGCGACAGGAATGCCGTCAGGGTGTGGGCGGCGTGACGGAGGAGGCGCTTCATGGCGTCACCGTGAGCGTCACCATCTGGGACTGCGTGGCTCCGGAGCCGAGGCCGGAGGCGGTGATCTTGAAGTTGTAGGTGCCCGGGGGCGTGCTGCTGCCCTGCAGGCCGGAGCAGCCCGCGGCTCCAAGGATGAGAGTGGCGGCGCAGAGCAGGACAAGCAGACGGGGGAGGTTGCGGCGGCGACGGAGACCGAAGCCAAGGAGGAGGGCGGCAGGCAGAAAGCAGAGCAGCGTGGCGAGCGGGTGGCGGAGATCGCGGTTGAGCAGAGCAGAGGTCTGGGCACCCTGGCCGAGCGGGTTTGCGGTGTCCACGGTGAGCGAAAGGGTGGTGGTGCCGTCCGCCGCGAGCTTGCTTTGCGGGGCGGTGAAGGTGCAGGTGGCGGCGAAGGGAAGGCCGAGGCAGCCGAGCTGGATGGTGTCGCTGAAGCCCTTGATGGAGCTGAGCTGCAGCTGCAGCGTGGTGTGCTGGCGGGTGGCGATGCTGAGAGTGGGCGGATTCACCGTCAGCATGAACTGCGTGGCGGGACCGGCCTGGATGAGGGTGGAGGGCGAGGTGGAGCCGGCAAAGACGGCGTCTCCGCTGTAGGAGGCGGTGACGTCCTCCTTGCCGGAGTTGGCTTCGATGAGGATGGTGAGCGTGGCGACGCCGTTGGGGTTGACGGGGGCGGTGCCGATCTGGAGGGTGCCACTGGAGAAGGTCACGGAGCCGGTGGGCGGAGCGCTGCCGTCGGTGTGGACGGCGGCGATCAGGGTCACCTGCTGCGGGTTCGAGGCATCAGTCTGCGTGCCGGAGACGCCGACGGTGGAGGACCGCAGCTGGATGGCTTGCGAAAGCGGAGCGGAGGCGCTCCCGAAGTCGCTGCCGTCGCCCGCATAAGACGCCACGATGGTGTGGGTGCCGGCGGAGAGTGACGGCAGGGTGAGGGTGGCGCGCCCGGAGGGATCCAGAGGGGCTGTTCCGAGCTGGGTGGAGCCCTCGGTGAAGGTGATGAGCCCGGTGGCCGCGGCAGCTCCGCTGTTGTGGAGAGTGGCGGTGAGGGTGACGGGGCTGAGGGTGAGCGTGGGGTTGGTGGCGGAGGTGAGACCGAGGGAGGACGTCTGCTTGACGGCAAGGCTGAGGGGGACGGAGACGGAGGCATTGGCGCGGCCGTCGCCAGCGTAGTTGGCTACGAGGCTGTGGTTTCCGGGCGCGAGTGTGGAGACAACGAGGGTGGCGATTCCCTGCCCGCTCAGGGTTGCGGCGCCGACGGAGAGACCCCCTTCTGTGAAGGTGACGGTTCCTGTGGCAGCACCGCCGTTGCTCATAACGGTGGCGGTGAGG
>DATLMQ010000330.1:0-16549 GCA_035537215.1 Acidobacteriaceae bacterium | reverse complement strand
AAAAACGCTTGACACGCCCGATACAATAGACACAGCGGAACAAACGGCCCGGCTCCTGCCGGGCTTCGCTGTTTCCCCTGGCCGGATCCCGATAAGTCCCCTGTTCCGAAGACTTTGCAAGCTCGTCCGCTCTAATATGGGACTTTTCCTCCATTCCGCACCCTAAGTCCGGACCTAAACGCTCTGCTCTGAAGACTTTGCACAAAAAGTGGGGGGAGAGGGGGGTACCTCCGCGAAACCGTCCCGCACGTCCGCTACTCTAATTTCTGGACGACCAACCCTCGAGTCCGAAAGGCGCGCCTCATGGACAACTCCGCTTTCTCCGGCTTTCAGAACGAGCCCTTCACCGACTTCTCCGCGCCCGAAAACCACCGCTCCATGCAGGCCGCCATCGACCGCGTCCGCACCGAACTCGGCCAGACCTGGGACCTCGTCATCGCCGGCCACCCCGTCCAGACAGCCCAGCGCTTCACCTCCACCAACCCCGCCCGCCCCGCCGAGATCGTCGGCACCCACTTCTCCGCCGGCGAGCCCGAGGTCCAGCAGGCCGTCGCCGCCGCCGCCCAGGCCTTCACCACCTGGAGCCGCACCCCCGTCGCCCACCGCGTCGACATCCTCCGCCGCACCGCCACCCTCATCCGCGAGCGCCACTTCGACCTCTGCGCCTGGCTCGTCTTCGAGGTCGGCAAGAACTGGCCCGAGGCCGATGCCGACGTCGGCGAGTGCATCGACTTCCTCGAGTTCTACTGCCTCGAAGCCCTCCGCCTCGACGCCGCCACCACCCCCATCCAGTACACCGGCGAGCGCAACCAGCTCCGCTACATCCCCCTCGGCGTCGGCGCCGTCATCCCGCCCTGGAACTTCCCCCTCGCCATCATGGCCGGCATGACCGCCGCCGCCATCGTCACCGGCAACACCGTCGTCCTCAAGCCCTCCCCCGACGCCCCCACCATCGCCGCCCGCTTTCTCGCCCTCCTCACCGAAGCCGGCCTGCCCGGTGGCGTCGTCAACCTCCTCCAGGGCGGTCCCGACCCAGGCCGCCTCCTCGTCGAGCACCCCCAGGTCCGCTTCATCGCCTTCACCGGCTCCAAGAAGGTCGGCCTCGACATCCACGAGCGCGCCGCCCGCACCCAGCCCGGCCAGCCCTTCATCCGCCGCACCGTCCTCGAAATGGGCGGCAAGGACGCCATCCTCGTCTGCGCCGACGCCGACCTCGACGCCGCCGTCGAGGGTGTCGTCGCCGCCGCCTTCGGCTTCAACGGGCAGAAGTGCTCCGCCTGCTCCCGCGCCATCGTCGAGAGCCCGGTCTACGACGCCTTCTGCGACCGCCTCCGCGACCGCGTAGCCGCCCTCTCCACCGGCGACCCCGCCTCCAACGCCCCCACCGGTCCCGTCATCAACCAGGCCGCCTTCGACCGCGTCCTCAGCTACATCCAGCTCGGCCAGAGCGAAGGCCGCCTGCTCGCCGGCGGCAAGCCCCTCCAGGACGACGTCGCAGGCCACGGCTTCTACATAGCCCCCACCGTCATCGCCGACGTCCCCCCCTCCGCCCGCCTCGCCCAGGAAGAGGTCTTCGGTCCCCTGCTCTCGGTCATCCGCGCCGAGAGCTTCGAGCACGCCCTCGAGATCGCCAACAACACCGAGTACGGCCTCACCGGAGCCATCTACTCCGGCTCCCGCGAAACCCTCGACCGCGCCGCCCGCGAGTTCCACGTCGGCAACCTCTACCTCAATCGCAAATGCACCGGTGCCATGGTCGGCGCCCACCCCTTCGGCGGCTTCAACATGAGCGGCACCGACTCCAAAGCCGGGGGCCCCGACTACCTCCTTCTCTTCACCCAGGCCAAGTCCATCGCCGAAAAGAAGGGCTTCATCTCCGCGGGCGCAGAGCAGCAGGAAAAGCGAATGGGGCTCTGATCGAGCCCCACTCAAACTCCTCGCAGCCTCTCACCGCCTGAAGGAGAACTCTTCCGATCTTCTGAACCGCGCTGCCCGGCTAGGCGCTGCGCATCAACTTCTCGCGTACCCGCTCGGCGGCCTCGGCCAGCGCACGATGGTGGATCGTAAACAGTGCGAGCTCCAGCCGGTCGCTCACACCCGTCTTGTCGTAAATGCTGCGCAGGTAGTTCTTCACCACCTGCTCCTTGGTGCCGAGCTGCAGCGCAATCTCCTTGTTCTTCGAGCCCTCCGCGATCAGGGCCACAATCTGCAGCTCCTTCGGCGTCAGCCGCTCCAGCACGTTGATCCCCACCCGATCCGGCGACGGCATCGTCTTCAGGTTCGCGCGCTGCACGCTCCGCTGTCCGGCAGCCACGCGCAGCAGGCAATCCACCAGCTGTGCTCCGCCCACCGACCGGTGTACCGTTCCCTCCACCCGATGCACAATCGCATCGTCCAGAACCGCTCCATGCTCCAGGATCACTACCGATCGGCTCCCGGCCTGCTCGATCCAGTCCAGCAGCTCAT
Source organism: Acidobacteriaceae bacterium (assembly GCA_035537215.1). Taxonomy (GTDB): domain Bacteria; phylum Acidobacteriota; class Terriglobia; order Terriglobales; family Acidobacteriaceae; genus Granulicella. Next base: position 14,083 of record DATLMQ010000330.1, on the reverse strand, counting down.
GGGCATCGGCCACAAAGCTCGACGGGTAAATGACGATCGACTTGCGCAGGCTGCCGACGGCCTCCTTCAGCCGTTCCAGATCGCTACACTGTGCCGCCACCTGGAGGTTCCTCTCCTGGCTGAGCACACGCACAACGCCCGCGCGAAAAATCGCCTGGTTGTCGGCAAGAATCACTTGATGGGCCAAAGGCTTCTCCTGGCAGTCCCGATACCACTCTTGGATGGCTCGTACCAGCTGCCACTCACGTCCCTGATCAGACATCAGCGCGCCCGAGCGCGTGTATCCCACAAAAGTCGGCAGACCCCGCCTGCCCGGGTGCTCTTCCCCCAGCTCTGGCGCATCGGCATTCACTCTCGGTGTTATGCCAACATACACTGGCCGCTCACATTTCTCTGCGATACCCTGAGGTTCCCATGTCCTCTCTTCGTCCCTTCCACATCGCCTTCCCCGTCGACGATCTCGCCACCGCCCGCCACTTCTACGGCACCGTCCTCGGCTGCCCCGAAGGTCGCAGCTCCGACCACTGGATCGACTTCAACTTCTTCGGTCACCAGATCGTCGCTCACCTCAAGCCCAAACCGCCCGCCGTCGAAGCTGCTCACAGCAACCCCGTCGACGGCCACGACGTCCCCATCCCTCACTTCGGCGTCGTCCTCACCCAGGCCGACTGGGAGTCCCTCGCCCATCGCGTCCGCGCCGCCGGCGTCCGCTTCGGCATCGAGCCCTACACCCGCTTCAAAGGCCTGCCCGGCGAGCAGTCCACCATGTTCTTCTACGACCCCGCCGGCAATGCCCTCGAGTTCAAAGCCTTCGCCGACCTCTCTCAACTCTTCGCCAAATAACGCCGCCGCATCGCCACGGTTCCCATCCCGGCCTCCTCTCCTCCCCTATGCCTGAAATCACCATCGAACCCGCCACCCTCAACGACCTCCCCGCCCTCTGCCGCCTCCGCGCCGAGTACCAGGGTCATCCCCTCGAATGGGAGCCCCGCATCGCCGCCTACATGATCGGCCAGCTCACCCCGGCCTTCGGTCTCGAACCCCGCGCCGTCTTCGTCGCCGTCCAGGACAACGAGGTCGTCGGCTTCATCGCCGGCCACCTCTCCCGCCGCTTCAACTGCCAGGGTGAAATCTACTGGCTCAACGTGCAGGCCGACCGCCGCGGCCTCCGCATCGCCGACCGTCTGCTCGCCGCCCTCGTCGCCTGGTTCGCCGGGCACAACGCCCGCTCCCTCTGCATCGAAGTCCCCCCGTCCAACGACAGCGCCCGCAAGCTCCTCGCCCGCCACAACGCCCATCCCCACGACGCCCTCTGGCTCACCCTCTCACCCGCCGCCGGTGACCCCGCAGCCGTTTGACAGTTGCCCTGCAGCCCCATAGCATTGTGCGCGTTTCACAAACTGCCTTGCGTATTACGCAAACGCCTCTGAGCCGACCGCAGTGCTGAGGAGCCTCGCATGTCCTGCATCAAAGCCGCGCTGATCCTGTCCTGTCTCGCTTCTCTTGCCACACCCTCCCTGCATGCCGAGTCCGGTCCTTCCTTCATTCCGGACGCCACCTTCAGCGGATCGACCCTCGCCGGCTGGCACACGCTCGGCTCTGCCACCTGGAGCGCAAACCACGGCGAGATCGCCGCCAGGGGAGGCGAAGGCTGGCTCGTTCTCGACAAATCCTTCCAGGACTCCGCCCTCTACACCTCCTTCCGCTGCACCGGGCCCTGCAACACCGGCGTCCTCATGCGTATGGAGAAGCGCGAGGCCGGCTCCACCGGCGTGCTGCTCGCCGTCGAAGCTGACGACCTGGTCCCATATCGCGTGATGATCGACGCCAACGGCAGGATCACCAGCAGGACCCGCCTTCGCAGCGCCGGCGGACAGATCCGCTACGCTCCTCCCCCTCCCCCATCGGGAACCACTCGCCCCAGCCGTCCAGCCGCCGGTCCCCCGCCCCTTCCGGACCCGCCGCCCGGCGTCACCCTCATGCCCCATCCGTTGCGCGGCCTCCAGCCCGGCTGGAACCAGGTCGAGCTTCTTCTGGACGCCGAGATCATTCGCGCCTTCCTCAACGACGGCGGTGGCGAGGCCAGCGCGGCCGCCGAGAACATGGACGAGTACGGCCCCATGGCTCTCTACGTCGGCCTGGGGAGCGAAGTCGCCTTCAAGGACCTCGCCTGGAAGAACCTCGCCGTCAAGTCACGTCCAGATGAAGTGGTCGGCCCCGGCTTCCGCATGCAGCGCCTCAACGAGTTCTTCTACGGCTGGTCCGCGGCGGCCGCCGACTTCAACCACGACGGCCATCTCGACGTCGTCAGCGGCCCCTTCATCTACTTCGGGCCCACCGTCCGCGACTCCACCGAGATCTATCCCAACGAGGCCTACAACACCTCCACGCAGTACCCCGCGAAAGACTGGATCGAGCGCGCCGCCGACTTCAACGGTGACGGCTGGCCCGACGTGCTCACCTCCGGCCGCGGCGTCGGTGCTGTCCTCTACATCAACCCCGGTAAAGAGCAGCGCCGTTGGAAGCACTACCACGTCGTGGACTCCGTCTTCGGCGAAGAGACGATCATCCGCGACATCGACGGTGACGGCAAGCCGGAGCTCATCTACACCTCAGGCGACGGCTACATCAGCTTCGCCCGCCCCGTCCCCCACGACGAGTCCGCCAAGTGGACCATCCATCACGTCTCCGAGCGCGGCCCCTGGCCCCCTCACGGCATCGGCGCCGGCGACGTCAACGGCGACGGCCGCATCGACATCCTCGACGCCGAAGGCTGGTGGGAGCAGCCCGCCTCCGGTGCCGACACCCTTCCCTGGAAGTTCCATCCCGTCGCCTTCGGCCGCTGGGCCCGCACCTCCGCCGGCGGCTGCGACATGGCCGTCTACGATGTCAACGGCGATGGCCTGCCCGATGTCGTCACCACCCTTGAATCCCACGGCTGGGGACTCGCCTGGTTCGAGCAGAAGCGCGACAAAGCCACCGGCGAGATCGCCTTCCTCAAGCACGACGTCATGGGGATGCACTCCGACAAGAACGCCGGCGGCGTCTCCTTCTCGCAGCCCCATGGCACCTCGATGGCCGACATGAACGGCGACGGCATCCCCGACTTCCTCGTCGGCAAGCGCGTCTTCTCCCACCTCGATGACTTCTACGATCCCGACCCCTACGGCCCCGCCGTCCTGTACTGGTACCAGACCGTCCGCAACCCCCGGGCGCCCGGCGGAGCCGAGCTCGTCCCGCACCTCATCCACAACCGCTCCGGCGCCGGCTCGGACATCCTTGCCACCGATCTCAACGGCGACGGCCGCACCGATGTCGTCGTCGCCACGCGCAGCGGAACCTACATCTTCTGGAACGAGGCCAAACCAGCCTCCCACACCGCCAGCACGCGAAAGCAATCGATGCCGTCCAGGCAATAAGAACGCACGTTCTCTTAGCGTCTGATCGCAGCCACAGCCCGTCCCGCTACAGCCACATCTCCATGTGCACATCGGCGCGCGCATACGGCGAGGTCTGCGCCTGCCCCGCCGGCACGTCCTCAAACCCCACCGCCCGATACAGCCGGATCGCCGGCTCCAGCCGGTGATTGGTCTCCAGGTACAGTCGCCGCACCCCCATCGCCCGCGCCTCTGCCACGGTCCGCTCCAGCAACAGCCGCCCCACGCCCCGGCCTTGAAACGCCGCCGTGACCGCCATCTTGGCTACCTCGAACTCACCGTCGCCCATCGCCACCAGCGCGCAACATCCCACCGCGCGCTCGCCGTCGGTGGCCAGCAGAATCCGCCCGCCCGGCTCCACAACCATCCCCCACGGATCGGCGAAGGTTTCTTCATCCTTCGGCTCCAGCCGGAAGTAGCGTGCGATCCACTCCTCGTTCAGCTGCCGGAACGCCGCCTCGTCCCCCCGCCGAAACTCCCGTATCGAAACCGCCGTGCCGGAAGCCTGCATCCCTACACCGCCACCGTGAAGCTGTCCTCGCTCCGCGTCACCGCCCGATACAGCGTGTCGCGCTCGAACGGCACCCGCCCCGCTTCCGTAATCAGCCGTTCCAGGTCTCGCCGCCGCAGCCCCTGCGGTGTCGTCGCCCCCGCATCGTGGTAGATCTTCTCCTCCACCACCGTTCCGTCGATATCGTCCGCCCCGAACCGCAGTGAAATCTGCGCCATCTTCGGCGTCACCATCTGCCAGTAGCTCTTGATGTGCGCGAAGTTGTCCAGCAGCAGCCGCCCCACCGCAATTTGCCGGATATCCTGCATCCCCGTCGACTTCGGCAGATGCCCCAGCACCGTATTCTCCGGATGAAAACTCAGCGGAATAAACGTCTGAAATCCGCCCGTCTCATCCTGGACCGCCCGCAGCTTCAGCAGATGATCCACCCGATCCTCGTCGTTCTCGATGTGCCCATACAACATCGTCGCGTTCGATCGCAGCCCCGCCTTGTGCGCCAGCCGCGCCGTATCCAGCCACTCCGACCCATCGATCTTGTGGTCGCAGATGATGTGCCGCACGCGGTCCGCAAAGATCTCCGCCCCTCCCCCCGGGCACGAGTCCACACCCGCCTCCTTCATACGCTCCAGCACCTCGGCAATCGACATCTTGCCGCGCTTGGCCAGGAACGCCACCTCCACCATCGTGAACGCCTTCACGTGCACCTGCGGATAGCGCTCCTTCAACCCGCGCACCAGGTCCATGAAGTACTCGAACGGCAGGTCCGGATGCAGCCCGCCCACGATGTGGAACTCCGTCACCGCCTCTGTCAGCCCTTTGCCCGCCGTCTCCCACGCCTCTTCCAGCGCCATCGTGTACGTGTCGGCAGCGCCCTTCTTGCGCCCAAACGCACACAGCCGGCACGACGCTACACAGACATTCGTCGGATTGATGTGCCGGTTCACATTGAAGTACGCCACGTCCCCATGCATCCGCTCGCGTACCAGGTTCGCCATCCAGCCCACCGCCAGGATGTCGCCGCTGCGATACAGCGCCAGCCCATCCTCGAACCCCAGCCGCTCACCCCGGCTTACCTTCTCTGCGATCGGCTCCAGCGCTGGGTCATCCGTCTGGAATCCATGACGTGGCTTGGCCTCAAGTGGCTTCCCATTCATGATCTACATTCTATTCCTTGGCCGGCAACGCGGCCTTTCCGATCGACACCGCGGCCTTCCCGCCGGGCGACGCGGCCGCCTCGGCAGGCAGCGGCGAGTTCACCATCTTCGGCTCGATCACCATCCCATCGAAAAGCGTCGCGCCGATCAGGTGATCCCCCACCGGCCGCAGAAATCGCAGCCTCCACCCGGTGTCCCAGTACGACACCTTATAGTCCGGCAACTGGGCCCCGAACGCCGTCGTTCCTCCCGACGCCGTCACCAGCACCCGCTTTCCCTTCGCGTCATAGAAGATGCCGTTTACCTCGCGCACAAACAGGTTCCGCAGCGTCTGCCAGTTCGCTCCATGATCGGTCGAGTAGAAGACTCCCTCCGGCCCGCCGATCCAAATCCGGCCCTCCCCATCGATCGCCACCGCGCTCAGCTGCGTCAACCCCGGCGGGGGCAGCACCGCCGCCCAGTTCGAGCCCGCATCCGCCGACAGCGCCAGCCCGCGCAGGCTACCCGCCAGCAACGACTGCTGGCCCGCCGCCACAAATCTCGTCTCCGTCAGCTGCGGTGCAGGCATTGCCGCCCAGCTCCGGCCGTTGTCCCCGCTCCGCCACAGCCCCATCGACGTCCCGGCATACAGCGCATTCCCATCGCTCACCAGCGAGAACACCGCCGCTCCTCCCAGCGCAGGCGGAGCCGCCATCTTTGCCGGCGGTTTCGCCACTGCCTTCACCACGGCCTGCTTCTTCGCGACCGCCGCTCCTCGCACCGTCTTGCCCTGCGCCGACACGTGCCGTTCCCGCGTCTTTCCCGGAGCCGCTGGTGCCGGTGCCGCCGCTACGTCCGACGAAAGCGCCCAGTTCCCATCCTGCAGCCGGAAGATCCCGTGCGACGTCCCGGCCAACACCGTTCCATCCGGCGCTACCGCCAGGCTGAACACATCCCGTCCATCCAGCCCCGCGCTCATCTGCCGCCACTGCACGCCGCCATCTCGGCTCGCGAACACCCCTCCGGTCTGCTTGTCGTTCACCACCCCGACATACACCAGCGCCTCGTTCGACGGGTCCGCCGCATACGCCACCACCTGCCGCGCCGAGAATCCGCTGTTCGACGCCTCAAACGTCGTAGCTCCATCCTCGCTGCTCAGCACACCTCCGCGATCCGTCGCCAGCAGCACATGGTTCGAATCCGCCGGATCCACAAACACATCGTTCACAATCACGTCGCCCGGCGTCATCCGGATCCACTTCTCGCCCGCATCGGTCGACTTGTACAGCCCTTCCGTCGTTCCCGCATACACCACGTTCGATTGCTTCGGATCCTGCGCCAGCTTGCGCGTCCTGCGCGCCGTCGCCGGTATCCCCTGGATCTTCTTGAACTCCCCACCCGCATCCAGGCTCTTGTAAATCCCGGAGCACGCACTCGCGTACACCGTGCTCGGCTGCTGCGGATCGACAATGATCGAAAACACGTCGGAGTCGTCGATGATCCCCTTCTTGATGTTCTCCCAGTGCTGTCCGCCATCCGTGGTCTTCCACGGCAGGTGCCACGTTCCGATGTAAATCACCTGCGGATCCTTCGGGTCGATCGCCAGCGACTCAACCTCGTGGATCTCCGTGCTTCCCTCCGGGCTGATCGCCTGCCAGTGCTTGCCCCCATCCTCCGTGCGGTACACGCCCTTCAGCGTGCCCGCCACCAGGATCTTCGGATTCGACGCCGAGCGCGCCAGCGAGCGCACCGACTGCCCACTCATCTCCGCCTGCCGGGACCAGTGCCTTCCTCCATCTTCGCTGGTAAAGATCCCGCCGCTCGGCCGGTTGATCGTAAACGCTCCCACCATCAGCCGCGACGGCGCCGTCGGGTCCATCTCGATGTGATCGATCACCAGGTCGTTCTGTCCCTCGATCTGCGAAAGCCGTGCCCATGTATGGCCACCATCGTGCGACTGGTACACCCAGCCCGTCACCGTTCCCAGGTAAAGGTGCTTGGAATCGTGAGAATCCACCGCAAACGAGCGTGCATCGCCGCCGTACGGCCCCAGGGGAAACCAGTTCGCCGCGCGGGCAGCCGGCGACACGCTCGCAAGCGACAGGATCAGAATGCCGATGCGACCAAACAGCCGTGACTTCATGGGCGTGGTAAACACTCCTCTACTCAGGTTAAATGCTACTGCCCCATAGGGGGCTGCCTCGAAAGACGCATGGAACCCACCGACATACCATCCACCTGCCGCCAGCCCGGCGAACCCTCCGCGGCCCCGCCTGCCGCACCGGCGCCGGCCCGGACAACCTAAAGCCCTCTCCCCTCAAGACCCCAAACCTCACCCACAGCCCCCTCCCACAAGGTTCACCGGGTGGCAGATCCCCATCCCTGAAGACACAGCCGAGAAGTCCATCACTCCTTCTCATCCCTCCGTCCCAGCACCCCATCCCAAAGTGAAACCGCTGAACCCCCAGCACTCCATCCCAAAAAGAGAAACCGCTGAGCTCCCCAACACCCGAGCCCAAAAGCGAAACCGCTGAGCCCACCACTCCATCCTCAAAAGCGAAACGGCTGACCGGTCTCCCGGTCAGCCGCTCGGTTACATGACGCTGTGATCGTTACTTCGCAGCGCGGTGACGGCGGTGGTGACGAGGCGCCGGCGCGGTGCGGGGCAGGACCTTGACCGTGCTCTCATCCACTGGCGTGAGACCGGTCGTGTCGAAGGTCGCTCCGTCAGGGATGAGGGTCGTGGCTGCTGACTTCGTGCCCGCCGCACCGGTGTACACCGTGATGCGGGACGCGTCGACACCCTTCTCCTTCACCAGGTAGTCCTTCTCGTTGACGGCGCGCTCTCCCGCACGGCGGTCAGCCATACGCTCGTCGCTTGCCGAGGTGCCAACGATGGCCAGCTTCGCCTGCGGATCCTGCTGTGCGCTCAGCGCGATGTCGTCAAGGCAGGCCTTCGCCTCATTGTCAACACGCGACGGACGCTTGGAGTCGCGATCGAACGAGATCGAGCACAGGCTCTTGGTCGAAGGCTTCGGCGGCGGCGGCGGCGCATTCACCGTAACCGTCGTCGTCTGCGACGCGGTCTGGTTCTTGTCGTCGACCACATTGCAGGTAACCGTGATATCGCCGGGTGCAACGCCGGTGGTGGTCAGGGTCGCCGTGGAGGTGTTGCCGCTGATCGATCCAGCCGTCGCGCTGTAGCTGTAGGTCAGAGGACGATTCTGCGGGCTCACGCCATTCGCCGTGATCGTCGAAGGATCACCCGGCTGAACCGTCGAGGGGCTCGCCGAGCAGCCCACTGTGGGCGGCTGGAACTGCGTTACCGTGACCTGCACCGTGCAATCCGCGTTCTCGCGCGGCTTCTTGCCTTCGGTGACATGGCCCTTCACCGTGTAGGTGCCAGGATTCAGGCTCTTCGTGTCGATGCTCGCCACGTTGGAGGTGCCCGACGGCGTCACGCCTTGATCGCCCGTCCAGGTGTAGGTGGGGTTCTTCTTCGGGTTCAGGTTCGTCGCCGTTCCCGTAACCGTCACCACATCGCCAGGGTAGATCGTGCCCGTCGGAGTCGTCACGCTGCAGGCATACGCGATCGGCGGCGGCGGAATGATGTGGCCTACGTGCAGCAGCAGGCCGCTGCTCAACTCGGCAGCGCCGATGTTGGCGCGTCCGCCCAGGATGCCAGGCGTCGGAATCGTGGTCGCCGGGCCAAAATTAGCATGGATGTAGCGGTAGTCCGCTTCAAACAACCGCAGACCCAGCGCATGGTTGAAGAACGGAAGGTCGTAATCCATACCGCCGCCCACCATCAGGCTCGGTCCCCAGCGGTAGGGCTCATGCTCATACGTCGCCGGGTTGTTGCTGTTCGGTCCGCCGATCTTCACCGCGCCGGCCAGGCCATGCGCAAACAGCGTGAAGTTCTGCATCGGAGCGCGGAAGATCGGGCCGGCGTACGCGCCGTACACACCGTCATTCTGCCCATCCGGATTCGCGATAAATACCAGCTCGCCACCCACATACTTGCTGAAGTAGTACGCTCCGCTTCCGATCGCGCCCACATCCACCGACGAGTACCGGATGCCCGCAGGCTTCACCTGGCCGTGCGCGCCAAAGTAGGAGTACCCCGCGAAGAAATCGAAACGCGAAGGGTTGTTCTCGCTGGGAACGGGAGCGTTCGGCGCAGGCGCTGCAGGAGTCTGCGCGTTCAGGCTCACTGCCCCTAAGCTGACCGCACATGCAGCCAGTACGAACCGGCTGATACTGCGAAACGGATGATAAGACATTCGACAACCCTCCACTAAATAAAACTCACGTAATGTTCTGCGGGCTCATGGCCAACAATGCGGCCCGCTAATCTCTTGTCAATTCTAAAAAAGTTTACCGCAGATCCTCTTACTGTCGAGCAGAAATCTAACGCGGATACGTTGTGTCAATAAGCCTACTGCCAATCTTTCCTATAACTTTCAGCCTTCCCGTCCTGAACCTTCACAGTAACCTTGCCCCTCCGGGAGTTAGTTACTGATGAGTAAGTATCGGCCTCATGCCAGATTCAGGGTCTCCTTCAGCGACCCGCGAGTCGCCTGGATCTTCTCCTGCAATAGCGTGATCGCGTACAGCAGCTGCTCCGGCCGGGGCGGACATCCCGGCACATACACATCCACGGGGATCACCTGGTTCACCCCTTGCAGCAGCGCATAATTATTGAAAACTCCACCCGAGGTCGCACACGCGCCCATCGAGATCACCCACTTCGGCTCCGGCATCTGCTCATACAGCCGCCGGATCACCGGCGCCATCTTCTGCGACACACGTCCCGCCACAATCATCAGATCGCTCTGCCGCGGCGACGGCCGAAAGACCTCCGCCCCGAAGCGCGCAATGTCATACCGCGATCCGCCCATCGACATCATCTCGATCGCGCAGCACGCCAGGCCAAACGTCATCGGCCACACCGAGTTCTTCCGCACCCAGTTGATCGCCGCATCCAGCGACGCCAGCACGACGCCCTCCGGCTGTTCGTCGCCCCAGCTGACCTCGTCCACCTTGTCGCGGTTTTTCCCAAAGCTCTCGAGGTTTCCGAAGAGATAGCGGTCAGTCCGCTGCGGCACCGAGGTCGGCCGCCCGTTGCTCGTCGTTTGCTTGGGATCAGTGTTCATGGAACTCAGTATACGTTTGCCCTGCTGTGCACGCGCCGGCGACTGCCGCCTGTTTTATTTGTCCCGGTCCCGTTCTGGGATGCCGTTGGGCCTCCGCTGGTTGTCGCAGAGTCGATGCAAACCTTCACGCCTCCGTGCCCCGCCCGCCTTTCCCCTCCCCACCCATCCAGTGAATCTGCCGCGTCCGGCCCCTCCTAGAGCGCATTCTCCTCGATCGCTTTTCGCAGCGCCCCCCGCAGCTCTCTCTTCGCCCCCGGGGTCAATCGGTTCCCTCCCTGGGTCACATAGAACACATCGATCGCCGTCTCCCCCTCCGTGTCGATCAGCGCCACCTCCACGTTGCACCGCAGTTGATTCAGCGTCAGGCTCAGCGTGCGCAGCAGCCCCGGCACGTCCTGCGCCACCACCTGCACCAGCGTGCTGCTCGCCGACGCCCCATCGTCGAACTCGATCGACGTCTCCGCCACCACCTTCGGGCTCCTCCGCCGCCCTCTTCGCCGCCCACTCAGCACCGTCTCCGCCGACACCTTGCCGTCCACCACATCGCGCACGCTCTGCACAAACCGCCCGCGCTCGCTCTCGTTCAGCTCCAGCGTCCGAAACGTGTCCAGAAACCGGAAGCTGTCCACCACCACACCCTCCGCATTCGCAAACGCCTCCGCCGAGACGACGTTCATCCCCCACGCCGCCAGCGCCGCCGCCATCCCCGCAAACAGCCCCGGCCGGTCCCGGCTCACCAGCGTCATCTCGCTCGTCTGCGGATCGTAGCGCAGCACCAGCTGCAACCCCGTCGCGTCCAGCTGCGAGGCCATCCTGAAGTGCCCCACGATCTCCTCCGGCGGCCGCGTCCGCAGGTAACGCTCCGGAAACCCCTCCACAAAGCGCTCCACCGCGTCCCTCTGCCCCGGAACCGACGCCAGCAGACGCGCCAGACGCTCGCTGTCCCCTCCGCTCCCCGGCCCTCTCGTCTGCACCCGCTCGTAATCCACATTGCGGTCCAGCTGGTTCGCCGTCGACATCGCCAGGCGCCACAGGTTCTCCGCCTTCCACGGCGTCAGCGCGTCCGGATGCACGGCCCGTATGTCCGCATACGTAAACACCGTCAACATGTGCAGCGACTCATGCGTCTGCACCTTGGCCGCAAACGACCGCACCGTCTCCGCATCGAAGATGTCCCTTCGCAGCGCCGCCGACATCGCCAGGTGCGTCTCGATCAGCTGCATCACCATCGCCGTGTCATACGGATCCATCTCCAGCCGCGCCAGCACACCCTCGGCCAGCCGCGCGCTCTCCGCCGCATGGTCGTCCCCCGCGCGTGCCTTGCCCGTGTCATGCAGCAGCGCCCCCAGGTACAGCAGCGCCGGATTCTGCAGCTCGCGCACCATCGCGCCCAGCCGCGTCCTCCACTCCGGTGCCCCCGGCTCCGCCGTCCGCTCCAGCTCGTGCAGCGCGTCGATCAGCACAAACGTGTGCTCGTCCACCGTGTAGCGGTGATACGCATCCCGGATCACCAGCGCATCGATGCCATGAAACTCCGGAAGAATCAGGTCCAGCACGCCCAGCGCATGCATCGCCCGCAGCGCCACTCCCGCCCTGTTCCCCGTCAGGATCGGCGCCATCCTCTCCCACAGCCCCGCGCCCTCCTCCAGCCGCGTCGACAGCATCGGAATCGCCCCCGCGATCCTCTCTTCACTGCTCGCCGTCAGCCGTGTGCCCGTCCGCGCAATCGCCGCAAACGCCCGCAGCACCACGTCCGGATCCATCGCCGGATCCCCGGCCGCACCCGCCCCATCCAGCTCGATCCTTCCCTCCACCGCGCGAAAGCCCGGCTCCGCCGCCAGCTTCACACTCTGCGCCGGCCGCCCCGCCTCCATCCGCAGCCCCGCACCCTCCATCGTCCGCAGCAGCCGCCGCTCCACAAACCGCCCGTGCCGGAAGTACACCCTCATCCAGTACGCCGGATCCACCCCCCGCCTTGTCTCCGCCCCCGCCGACACGATCCCCACCGCACTCTCCGCCGCCGCATCCTGCGCCAGCCAGTCCAGCACGTTGTCGTCGCGCTCGTGCCGCCAGTGCAGAAAGCACCGCATCGCACTCAGAAACGCCACCGCCTCCCCGAACTCCTCCTCCTCCGGCTCCGGCACCGCTCCTCCCCGCAGCCGCGACACCCACAGGCACACATTCGTATCCCGCAGCCCGCCCGGGCAGTCCTTGATGTTCGGCTCCAGGTGAAACAGCGTCTCGCCATACTTCCGGTGGCGCTCCCGCGTCAGCGTCTCCAGCTCCGCCAGAATCCGCCGCCCGTCACGGCCGCTCCGCTGATTCGTGAGCTTCGCGCGCAACGCCTCCACCACCCCCGCATCGCCCGCCAGCTCCCGCAGATCCAGCAGCGCCAGCCCGAACTCCGCATTGCCCGGCTCGAACCGCTCGCACTCCTTCGGCGTCCGCGTCGTCAGCGCCACCTGCAGGCCGCAGTCCCACAGCGCCTGCGACAGCCTCCGCACCGCATCCTTCGCGACCGCCGGCTTCCCCGCGATCACCAGCAGGTCGATATCCGAGTACGGAAACAGCTGCGCCCGCCCGTAGCCGCCCACCGCCGCCACCGCGATCCCCTGCCCCAGCCGCGGATCCTGCGCCACCTCCGCCCGCCACAGCCGCTGCACAAACTCATCCACCATCGCCGCCCGCGCTCCCACCGCGCGCAGCCCATCGCCATCGGCCTCAAACCCGCGACGAAGCTCCAGCATCCGCCGCTGGTACTCTGCCCGTGCCGGCTCGCCGCTGCTGGTCTCGATCTCCGTGGCCTTGCCCCTGCGTCCCTGTCCCCGCCGTCGTTATCGTTAGCGTCGCTGTCTGCAGCCTCGCTGCGCGGATCCTCTTCGCCCCGCGCGCTCCGCTCTACAACGCGATTTCGCCCCGCTCATCGTTCCTTATCCGGATCGCCTCATCGATCCGCGACACGAAGATCTTGCCGTCCCCGATCCGTCCCGTCCGCGCCACCGAGATAATCGCCTCGATCGCCCGGTCCTTCATCTCGTCGGTGACCACCAGCTCCAGCTTCACCTTCGGCAGCAGGTCGACCGCATACTCTCGGCCCCTGTAGAACTCCGTGTGCCCCTTCTGCCGCCCATGTCCCCGCGCCTCGAAAATGGTGATCCCCGAGATCCCCGCTTCCACCAGCGCATCCTTCACCGCGTCCAGCTTCGACGGCTGAATTACCGCCTCAATCTTCTGCATAATCCTTCTCGCTTTTCCTGTTCCCTGTCGCCTGCTCTACGCCGCATCCCAGTCATATCCCTCTTCGCCATGCTGCGAGAGGTCCAGCCCTTCGCGTTCGTCATCCTCACTTACGCGCAGGCCCATCAGCTTATCAACAACGAACAGAATTAGCAGTGTCCCGGCGATTGACAGGCTCCACGCGATCGCCACACCGATCATCTGGTGCACCAGCTGCACATGGTTGCCCTCAAAGAAGCCCGTCGCCTTGCCCGCGCCAAAGATCGGATTGATCACCGAATTCGCAAACAGGCCCGTAAGAATCGCTCCCAGCGTCCCGCCCGCCCCGTGCACGCCAAACGCGTCCAGCGAGTCGTCGTAGCCGAAGATGTTCTTCACCTTCACCACCATCCAGAAACAGAACACGCCCGCGAACAAACCGATCCACAGTGCGCTGATCGGCGTCACGAATCCCGCCGCCGGCGTAATCGCCACCAGCCCCGCCACCGCGCCTGAAATCCCGCCCAGCGCGCTCGGCTTTCCATTGCGGATCCACTCCGCCCCCAGCCATCCGATCGCCGCCGCCGCCGCCCCAAAGTGCGTCGCCACAAACGCGCTCGTCGCCAGTCC
>DATLMQ010000329.1:0-4255 GCA_035537215.1 Acidobacteriaceae bacterium | reverse complement strand
GGCGTTTCACATCCATCACCGGGCACTGACGGAGCACTTCAGGACGCTGCATGCGCGGATGAGCGGAGACGGGATGCTGGCGCGGCGGTGGTCCGATATTGCCGGAGTGAATGTGGCGGACCGGCCACGGCTGGCGGCGCTGATGCTGAAGGCGGCGCTGGTGCTGCATCCGGAGAGCGTGCTGCTGGTGTCGTCAAAGAACGCAGCGCATATCAGGGAGAATGTGCGGGTGGCGGAGGATGAGACGCTGGCTGAACCGGCACGGCGGCTATATGAGCTGGTGCAGTGTGAGATCGCGGGCACCGGGGCGCCGAACCCGCTGCGGGAGGAGGGCAGATGAGCCGCTGGAGGCGCTGGCGTACCAGCATCGTTTTGTTCTTCGCTGTGCTGGGACCCGGGTTTATTACAGCGAACGTGGACAACGACGCTGGCGGGATCCTGACCTACTCGCAGGCAGGAGCGCAGTACGGGTACAAGCTGCTGTGGACGATGCTGCCGATCACGCTGGCGCTGATTGTCGTGCAGGAGATGTGCGCGCGTATGGGCGTGGTGACCGGCAAGGGACTGAGCGATCTGATCCGCGAAGAGTTCGGGCTGCGGATGACGTTTCTGATGATGCTGCTGCTGGTGGTGGTGAACTTCACGAACGTGATCGCGGAGTTCTCGGGTATCGCCGGGTCGATGCAGCTATTTCACCTGAGTAAATACATCAGTGTGCCGGTGTGCGCGTTGCTGGTGTGGGCGCTGGTGGTGCGGGGCGACTACAAGAGCGTGGAGAAGATCTTCCTGGCGGCGAGTGTGTTCTATATCGCCTATGTGATCGCGGGCGTGATGTCGGGGCCGGACTGGCACACGGCGCTGGTGCAGACGGTGAAGATGCCGGGGAGATCGATCTGGCGCGATCACGACTACGTCTACATGACGATCGGCGTGATCGGGACGACGATTACGCCGTGGATGCAGTTTTACCTGCAGTCCACGATTGTGGAGAAGGGCGTCACGGTCCGGCAGTACAAGGCGTCGCGGCTGGATGTGATCGTGGGGTCAATCTTCACGGACCTGGTGGCGTGGTTCATTATCGTGGTGTGTGCGGCGACGCTGTTTACGCATGGCATGCACCGGATCAACGAGGCGGCGGACGCGGCGGAGGCGATGAAGCCGCTGGCGGACCGGTATGCGTACATCCTGTTTGCGGCGGGGCTGTTCAATGCGTCGTTCTTTGCGGCGTCCGTGCTGCCGCTTTCGACGGCGTACACCGTGTGCGAAGGGCTGGGATTTGAGAGCGGGCTGGACCGGAAGTTCAAGCAGGCGCCGTTTTTCTACTGGTTCTACACGCTGCTGATTGCGGCGGGGGCGGCGGTGGTGCTGATTCCGGGCTTTCCGATGGTGAAGATGACCATCCTGTCGCAGGTGCTGAATGGGGTGCTGCTACCGTTTGTGCTGTTCTTCATGCTGCGGCTGATCAACAACAAGCAGCTGATGGGGCAGTACACGAATAAGAGGTGGTTCAATGTGGTGGCGTGGACGACGGCGGGCATTGTGATGGTGCTGTCGGTGGTGATGATGTGGCAGGGCGTGCAGTCGTGGATGGCTGGAGGAAGCTAGAGCAGCTTGCCGTCGGCCAGCTCGCGGATGAGGGTGAGGTCCGCGGCGAGGAAGTCGAAGTCGGGCAGGCTCTCGAGGGTGCTCCAGCGCATGTCCTGGAAGATGCGATTGCTGATTTCGCCGGAGAACTCTTTGACGGTGAAGAACTGGATGTGGATGGCGCCGCCGTTGCGGTAGTGGTGGCGGACGGTGGTGACCTCATCGCCGATGAGGGCTTTGATGCCGAGCTCCTCGTCGAGCTCGCGGGCGAGGGCCTGGGGGGCGCTTTCGCCGGGCTCGACTTTGCCGCCGGGGAACTCCCACTTGGATCCCATGGGCTGGTCGGGACGGCGCTGGCAGATGAGGACCTCGCGATGAGGGTGGTCGCCGCGGATGATGAGAGCGGCGACGACGTAGCGCAGCGGCTTTGCGGGGGCCCTGGAGGAGTTCGACGACAGTTTGCGGATCGGCCGTTTCACGTCTGGTTGCAGTGTAGACGTTGCGAGCCGAGGGGAAGCTGCATGGCCGACGTGGAGCGAGTCCAGGAAGCTACCCCGGGCTGGGGGATGGATAGAAGACGGGCCAGCCGCGCTCGGCGCTGAGGCCTGCAAGCGCGAGCGAGGGGTTTACGGGGAAGGGAACGCGGGCGAGGGAGAGCATGGCGGCATCGTGCACGGAGTTGCCGAAGACGACGTCAGGGGCGGTGATGCCGACGCGGGCGAGCGCGGTGACCTTGCCTTCATCGGTGGGCACGTCGCGGAGCTGCGTGGTGGCGAGGCCGTCCACACACTTCACACAGGCGGCGAGGACACGGTTGGCGGGGATGCCGAAGCGCTGAACGCCTTCTTCGATGACCCAGTCGGAGGTGGAGCTGACGGCCCAGATCTCCACGCCCGCGTGATGGAGGTCGGTGACGAGCTGAAGCATGTCGGGGAAGATGTGGGGCTCGATGTGCTCGCGGAAGAAGCGGGCGGCGGCGCGGCGGAGGACGTCGACGCGGAGGCCGCTGTAGACCTGGACCATCTCGCCGCAGATGGCGAGCTCGGAGACCTCGCCGCGCTGGTAGGCTGCGTAGCGGCCGTTGAGCCAGGCGATGGCTTCTGAAGAGAGCAGGCCTTCGTCGATGGACCAGCGCATGAAGGAGGAGCCGGCGTCGCGGGACCAGAGGGTGCCGTCGCAATCGAAGACGGCGACGCGGGGAGCGGCTGCATGTACGCGGTCGAGGAATTCCTGAGAGGAGAGGGTGGTGGGGGATGAAAGCAGGGACAAACTAGACTCCGGAAAGGGCTGGGGTCCGCGAAGCCGCGGCACGTCTGTAGTAGAGCATGGGGCGGCACGGTTGGAGGGCTGAACCTGTCAGACAGCAGTAGGGCTCCTCTGGTAGGCTGTGCAGCGTAGGGTAGTGGGTTCGAGCCGCGTGCTAAAGGTGACAAATGCTGGATGAGAACAGGTTGTTTCCCGCCGAGCCGGCGGCGCGGAGCGTTGCGGCAAAGCTGTATGCGTCGATCGAGAGGTTGCCGATCATCAGCCCGCATGGGCACACGGATCCGCAGTGGTTTGCGGAGAATGAGGCGTTTCCAAACCCGACGGCACTGTTCATCCAGCCGGACCATTACATCTTCCGGATGCTGTACTCGCAGGGGATCAGCCTGGGGTCGCTGGGGATTCCGCAGATGGATGGAGAGCAGGAGGCGGACCCTCGCGAGGTGTGGCGGATCTTTGCGAGGAACTACTTCCTGTTTCGCGGGACGCCGACGCGGTTGTGGCTGGACTATGCGTTCGAGAAGCTGTTCGGGATGACGGAGCGGCTGCGGCCGGAGAACGCGGACCTGTACTACGAAACGATCGATAAGGCCCTGCAGACGCCGGCGTTCCGGCCGAGGGCGCTGTTCGATCGATTTCGAATCGAGGTGCTGGCGACGACCGACGCGGCGGTGGATCCGCTGGTGGGGCATCGGAAGATTCGGGAGAGTGGGTGGGGGGGGAGGATTCTGCCGACGTTCCGGCCGGATGCGGTGGTGGATGCGGAGTTCTCGGGGTTCCGGGAGAACGTGGAGAGGCTGGGCGAGGTGTCCGGGGAGGATGTCTCGACGTGGAAGGGGTATCTGAATGCGCTGCGGAACCGGCGGGCGTTCTTCAAGGCCAATGGGGCGACGGCGACCGACCATGGGCATCTGACGGCGCGGACGGCGGATCTGGCGGAGGCGGAGGCTTCGGCGCTGTACGAGCGGGTGTTCAGCGGGAAGACCAACGCAGGGGATGTGGAGCTGTTCCAGGCGCAGATGCTGACGGAGATGGCCGGCATGAGTGTGGAGGATGGGCTGACGATGCAGCTGCATCCGGGGTCGATCCGGAACCACAATGCGAAGCTGTATGCGCAGTTCGGGCGCGACAAGGGGGCGGATATTCCGGGGGCTACGGAGTACGTCCGGGCGCTGCGGCCGCTGCTGGACCGGTACGGCAATGAGGCGAACTTTACGTTCATCCTGTTCACCCTGGATGAGTCGACGATATCGCGGGAGCTGGCTCCGCTGGCGGGGCACTACCCTTGTCTGCGGCTGGGGCCGCCGTGGTGGTTTCAAGACTCGCCGGAGGGGATGATGCGGTTCCGGGAGCAGGCGACGGAGACGGCGGGGTTCTACAACACGGTCGGGTTCAACGACGATACGCG
>DATLMQ010000328.1:0-4632 GCA_035537215.1 Acidobacteriaceae bacterium | reverse complement strand
CCTGAAGAGCTCGGTTGCAGTAGCGGTCAACGGAACAGTTCTCGGATGCGTGTTCTTTGTCTTGAGCAGCCGCACTATGCGTCGATCCACCTCGACTTGCGGCCGTTTCAAAGTCACGATCTCCGATGTGCGCATACCCGTCTCAAGAGCGATACGGACGATCCAGCCAAGCATCGGATTGGAATGTGCATCAACAGCCTCAAGCAGCCTTACCTCCTCGGTAGAGGTCATACGGCGGTTCCGGCCCGGTCCCGGCGCTGGGCGACGAATGTTCATAACGGGGTTGGAGGGCAAGCCGACGCCCCATTCCTTTATCGCAACTGTGTATAGATGCCCAAGCAAAGCTAAGTCGAGTCGCACTGTGTTGTTCGCTCTTGGCTGAGGCTTGCCCTCTGGACTGAGACGATCTTCGCCCGCCAGCCGCATGTCTCTGAATCTTGCAATGAGTTCTTGGTTGAGCGCAGCCAAGGAGTATTTACCAAGATGCTTGATCAGAATTCTGGATCGCTTCACGTCGGCGAGCTGGGATGTAGCACGTTTGCTTGGCACTACCTCGGCGAGATAACGCTTCAGAGCGACCTCGACGGTCATACGATCCGCAGTTGCACGCTGAATGTATGCACCCCGCACCATCTCATCTTCCGTGCGACGCGACCAATCCTCGGCGTCTCGCTTCGTGCGGAACGTCTTGGCAGTTGTCGGCCATCCTGCCTTTCGGATGACTGCTTTCCACGTGCCTGAGTCGGTTTTTACGAGGGTAGCCATCGCTCTCCGGTAGGGCGCTTTGCAGCGTCACTGTACCGAAATTGTACCGAAGCAGCTTAGGTACAGTTTTCGCAGAGCCGTTCAAGACAAGGAACTGAGGCGGCGTTGCTCGCTAAACCATTCATAATTAGCGATTTATGCTTTGGTGCCGGGAGGGGGGGTCGAACCCCCACGATCGCAAGGATCGGCGGATTTTGAGTCCGCTGCGTCTGCCAGTTCCGCCATCCCGGCGCACCTTTTCGAGTCTACAGCAGCAGACCCGATCTATTGCACGTCGCCCTCGTCTCGCAAAGACGCAAGCTCCGCCGCACAAGCCAGCGCGTGCCTCGCCGCGAGCTTTAGATTATCGGCGGCCACCCACAGCCAGTATGCTTTCCTGCCCTCTGCCGCGGCCCGCTCCTCCACGAGGCTCAGCTGTATACCGGAAGCCTCCGAAACACTCTGGTTGGTAGGCGACTCCTCGCCTCCCGACTTCAACTCGAGCACCCCGCCATCCAGCGCCTTGCGAACCGCGCCGGCATGCGCTGCAGCAGGCAAGTCCACAAACACAGACATCGTGTAGCCATGGAACACCGGTGCCTGAATCAGCTGGAACGCCGTCGCAGCCGACACCGCATCCCCCGCCACTGCCGCCAGATCCTTGCGAATCAACTTCGAGATCGCCCCCAAGCCGGATCTGGCCGCATCACCCACGCTGCTCCGAAGGTTGAACGCAACTTGCGCGTCATACACATCCTGCGGCAGCGAATGGAAGCCCAGCAGACTCACCGTCTGCTGATGCACTTCATCCACACCGCGGCTTCCCTGTTGCGACGCAGGTTCAAGCACCGTGACCGAAAGCCGCATCTCGCCAAAGCTGCTCCTCAGACGTGTGGCGATAATACCCAGCATCACCGCTGCAGGATGAGCGGGCACCACAGCGGTCGTTGTCAGGTCCGGCGCCACGCCGCCCGGAATCCAAGGCGAACGGACCAGTACTCCAGGCGCTGGCTCGAGTGTCGCCGTCAGGTCGACTACGGCGGCCCCGGACTTGTGAGCCTCTTTATAGTGAGAGCGCGTCGTGCTCGGATTCTCCGCAAAGAAGGCCACCGCTGCCCCTTGGAAGAGGTCCGGCCGAAGCGCCTGGATCAGCATCGGCTCATCCCCGGCCGCCACTATCTGTCCGCCACTCTCGGCTGCATCCGAGAGCACGACATCCCACGACGGCTCGGTCGAACTCAGCTCCTCGATCAACTCTTTTCCTAGCAGTGTGGATGCGCCGATCACCACGGCGCGGTGTCCTGTTGCGGGCATGTTCTCTCCTGCGCTTCTTTATCTTGCCTGTGGCTCTATGGATTGCCGGTCGGCCCGGCTGCTCCACGAATACGCTAGCCGCGCCGCCACGCCCGATACGAGATAGACCATCGCAAATACGATCAGCGCATACTGTGACCACTCAAAGATCACGGCCCCCAGCACCGTCAGCAACACCAGCAGACGTCCCGGACGGCGAGATCCCAGATCGATCTCCTTGCCACTCCAGAACCGCCAGCTGCTCACCATCAGGAAGCCCGTGAAGGCGACCAGCGCAATCCACACAACCGAAAGCCATACATTGTGAACCGGCGATCCACCCTCAAAGTGAACCACCGCGGCGAGCACACCTGCTCCTGCCGGAATCGGCATACCCACAAAGTACTTCCGTCCTGGGCGTCCCGGATTCCGCGGCTTGGGATCGACGCTGATGTTGAACCGCGCCAGTCGGCACGCTCCGCAGATCAAAAACAGAAAGCAGATCACCGCGCCGAAGTGCTGCACCCTGCCTTCAATCGTCGGATACCCCGAAGGCACCACCTGCCGCACACCCCAGAAGTACGCCAGCAGGCTAGGCGCGACTCCGAACGTAATCACATCCGCCAGCGAATCCAGCTCACGGCCGAAGGCACTGGACGTATTGGTCAGCCGGGCAATCCGGCCATCCAGGCCATCGAACACCACCGCGAATACGATCGCCAGCGCCGCCCGGTCGAAGTAGTGCGAATCATTCAGCAGCATGCCCCGAAAGGCCTGCAGCATCGCATAGTAGCCCGCCGCAATATTGCCCGCCGTAAACAAGGACGGCAGGATGTACATCCCATTCCGAACTGGATGCAGCCGCTCCTGGCCAGCTATCATCCGCGGCCGCCGGGTCGCTCTGCCGTCGGCATGATGCCCAGGATCGAGCTTCCGCCCTTCACCCGCTCGCCGGCCTTCACCCGCAGCTCCACCGACGCCGGCAGCAGCACATCACAGCGCGACCCGAACTTGATCATCCCCATGCGCTGCCCACGCTCCACGCGTTGTCCCGCCTGCAGATTACACACGATGCGCCGAGCCAGAAGCCCCGCAATCTGCTTGAAGCTGATTGCGTAGTTCTCATTCTCGATCGTCACCATCGTCTGCTCGTTGTGCACCGCCGACTCCGGCTTCAACGCATTCAGGAACTGCCCCTCGCGATACTCCACCAGGCTGACCACGCCCTCAGCCGGCACGCGGTTCACATGCACATCGAAGACGTTCAGAAAGATCGTCACCCGCACCCGGCTTCCGGCGGTGGTCTCAATCCAGTCAGCCTCTTCCACCTTGCCGTCCGCGGGCGAAACGATAATGCCCTCACCCTGCGGGATCGGCCGCGTCGGATCGCGGAAGAACCACAGAAAGAACACCGCCAGCAGCAGAGGAATGACAGTCAACGCCAGCATCTGCGTCGCGACCCAGACGATCGCGGCCACCACCACTAGCGCGAGCCCATAGAGAAGACCGTCGCGAACCATAACCTATCGATTATACCGTCCATCTTTCGGCCACAAACCCACCCCACGCTCAACTCGCAACAGCAACCCGCAGATCGCGCACCATAACCACCGCGTCTTCCTCAGGATCGCGATAGTACCCCCGGCGTCGCCCCGCTTCTCCGAACCCCAGCGCCCGATACAAACAGTGTGCAGCCTCGTTCGACGCACGCACCTCCAGAAGCACTCGCCCGGCCCCACCAGCCCTTGCCCTATGCACCATTCGCTCGCACAGCGCGCGGCCGATCCCCTTCCCTCTCCACGCCCCGACCACCGCGACGCTCTCTATCTCCGCCTCATCTCCCGCCAGCCCCAGCACTCCGAATCCGATCGACTCGCCCGCCTCTTCAGCCAGCACCACCCACCGCCTGTCGCCCTCTACACCCGGCGGCGCGAACACCCGCGCCCACACCGGAGCGCTCCATCGAGGGGCCTCCGGGATCCCTTCCGCCATCGCCATCAACGGTCGAAGATCTTCGAGCCTCCCTTCCCGGAACCACACTCCCGCCGTCATGTCCGTGGCCCATCCTCATCCTTCACCCGCCCCGCAGCTAGCCTGCGATAGATCTGATCCTCCGGCACCACATAATTCGCATCCGCCCATGCCACGTCCGTTCCGCCCGCCGCAAAACATCGCCGAACCGGCCCCAGCATGTCCGCCGGACGCAGCGCCCGCAGCACCGGCTGCACACCGCTCAGCGGCTCCAGCAGCTTCTCTTCCGCGACCACCACCCGCTGCCCTCCAGCCCTCGCCACCAGCTCCTCCACCCCCAGCAGATACTCCATCCCACGCTCACCGGAACGCTGCTCCCGCACGTACACCTGTCCCCTGCCCGCATCCAGCGCCGCGAACCCGGCCTCCAGACCCGCCGCCCCGGCCAGCACCTCCAGCCGCGACACCGCCGCCAGCCGCAGCCCCACGGCCTCACAAAATCCCTTCGCCGTCGCCAGCCCCGTTCGCACACCCGTAAACGATCCTGGCCCCGCCATCACGCCGACGCCGTCCAGCTCCCGCAGCTTCAGGCCCGCCGCGCTCAGCATCCTTCGCACCTCGGTC
>DATLMQ010000327.1:0-4885 GCA_035537215.1 Acidobacteriaceae bacterium | reverse complement strand
AGTGGATAGGGAGATCAGCATGGATGTAAATCGCAGAAGATTTGTTCAGTCTCTGGGCGCCTCAGCCGCTGCAGCCGTTCTTCACGAAACCAATGCAGCGGCAGCCCAGGCCCCTACACGCCGAACCTCTGCACAGGTAAGCGACCGTTCCGCTACAGTACAGCGCAAGAATTTCGTCGGCATACAAGTGAAACCTTTCGCCTGGGTCGATGAGGGCATTGACCAGCTTCTCGACACAATTCAGTCGAAGGGAAATGTAAACACCGTCTTTGTCTACACCTATGACGGTGACCCGAATCGGACAACAAAGGGCGGACCTATTCCGCTTCCAGATCATGGGAAGTACGGCCCCGACCGACAACGATCAGGCGGAGCGTTCTTTGATTATGACGAAAAGTATTTCCGGAAGACCACGCTGAAGGACTTCCGGTCTCTTGACGAGCCGAATTTCAATGTCATTACCGCGGTTGCGCCTAAGATGAAGGCACGTGGCATGGACTTCTTTGCGTGGGACTATAACAACGCATTTCCGTCCATGATGAGGAACATTCCTGGCTTGACGGATGTCGCTGAGATTGATGTCTACGGTAGGCGAACGACCAGCGCCTGCTTCAATCATCCCGACTACCGCGCTCATCTGACAGGGAAGATCGAGTCGTATCTCTCCCAGTATGGCTCCGAGGTGAACGGAGTGATGTGGGGATGTGAGCGCATGGGGCCGATCGACAACATGATTGGCGGTGGATGGGCGACGAAAGGCATCTCCTGCTTCTGTCCGTTCTGTACGGCGAAGGCTCAGTCCCGTGGCATTTCAGCACCTCGCGCCAAAGCGGGCTATGTGAAGCTCGATCAACTGTTTCGCAGTGCAGAGCAGAAAAGTAGACCCGTAGATGGCTACTTTGTAACTTTCATGAGAACGCTTTTTGAATATCCTGAAATTCTTGCGTGGAACGCTCTCTGGAACGACAGTTACCATGAGGTTCGTGCAGAACTTTATGGCACGGCCAAATCGATTGCACCTCAAAAACCTTTCGGCTTCCACGTGGTACAGAACACCACCTTCAGCCCGTTCTACAGCGCAGTCGACGACTACGCAAAGCTGGCAGATTATTCCGACTTCCTGAAGATTGCGAGCTACAACAATGCGGGTGGACCGCGGATGGCACACTTTGTCGACCGTCTCTGCTCAACAGTATTTGCCGACGCCTCCCCGACCGATCTCCAGCCTCTGTACTACAAGATGATGGGTTATAAGGAGGCACCGCTCGATCAGATTCGGACAAATGGACTCTCGACCGAGTACGTGACGCACGAGACACGCCGCGCAATTGAGTGCACAGGAGGTAGGGTCCAGATCTATCCTGGCATTGACATTGACGTGCCCACCGCCGCAGGCGAGAAGCACACATCGCCAGACGATGTGCGCGCGGCCACTCGCGCTGCTTTCGAGGCCGGTGCCAATGGAGTTGTCCTCTCGCGCGAGTATCACGAGATGTGGCTTAAGAATCTGACCATGGCTGGAGAGACCACACGGCAGATATTCAACGAGACAGAGAAGACTTAGGCGAGCACGCCGACTCCATTGTGAACTCCTGCACACCGTTCCTGTTCTTGAAGGACACGACCTTCAACCGCGCCAGATGTGCGGAGCTGTCACCTCCGCCTTCATCGAAAAGCAGCCGCAATGTGCGGAGGGGCATTGTGGGCAAAGTCAGTCCAAGCTCTGCCCGGTGTACCGGCGTTTGCTGCGCGGCGGCACTGGTCCCGGCTGCCGCGAGCAGAGCCATGGCCATCGGGGTGACAATCGAGAATCGAGAAGACCTGTGCATCGGACGTTTGCCTCAGATCGACTGTAACGGTCGTGGACCGTTGCAGGGTCCCGCTGGTGCCTACCACGGTCACGATTACCTGCTGAGCCGTGGCATTAGAGGATTTTGCCCAGCCGCCTCCGCAGCCAGTCAGGGTCAGCAGACCTGCAGTTGCTGCCGCAGTCACAAGCAAGAGGGCAAGGACCCTCCCCAGGCGCTTTCGCCCAAGGCACAGGAACAGTGCCCCTGCAGCGAAGCTCTCGACCCAGGGATGCCCTTGAAGCTCAGCCCTTGGTGCTTCTGTAGTGCAGTGTCATCACGGTCGCCGCTCCGTTTGCGCCGTCGAGGAAAGTAAACGTCACCGATGGGACTCCAGTGGTGGGAGACGCAATCCGGGCGTTCAACATCACTTTGTCACCAAGGTGCGCGTCGATTGGCCGCGAAATGAGCAGACCTTGGTGATGGAGTGCGATTCAACGGCAAGTGTTCCCGCTGATGCCGTGCCCGCCTACTCGTATTTACCGGCTAAGTCGGCCAGCTTAGATCCCTAATGCACGGCTGTCCGGGCTTTGGCAGTGGGGATGACGGTTGGCAAGGCTTAGAGCCTTGCTCTATCCGGCGCTGCCCTGGGCCGAGCGGTTGTCGGGGTGGGGACTTTGGCGGGGCAGGAGATGCGGTCGTTTGCTACTGCACACGAGGCCCACCTTAGCGATAGGGCCGCCGTGAAGATGGGGCACCTTGGGCATGGGAGAGGCGGGTGAATCGGTGCTATGGTGCGGGGATGCGACGCATTTTGCTCCTTTGCCTGATGGCTGCGCCCCTGTGTGCGCAGGGAAGGTCCTCGTCAACCCCGGTGCGTGCTGAAGCGGCGCGGATGGACCGAGACCTGATGGAGGTGACGGTGGAGAAGCTGCACCGGCTGTATGCGGTACATACGTATACGGTGACCGAGGTGGTGCGGTGGCACCTGGCGCGGGTGGATCGGTACAACGGGATCTACAGGGCGGTGCAGACGGTGAACCGGGAGGGGGCGCTGGCGGAGGCGGCGCGGGAGGACGCGGAGGCCAAGCGGCCGGGGTTTACGCCGGGGCTGCTGTGGGGTGTGCCGATTGTGGTGAAGGCGAACACGAGCGTGAAGGGGATGGTGACGACGGACGGCTGGCGGGGGTACATGCTGCCGGGGCATGCGCTGGTGGCTCCCGAGGACGCGACGATTGTGCGGAAGCTGAAGGCGGCGGGGGCGGTGCTGCTGGGGGTGACGAACATGCCGGACTTCGCGGCAAGCGACACGAACCGGTCGACGGCGTTCGGGCGGACGGGGAATGCGTATGACGTGCGGTTCTCGCCGGGTGGGTCGTCGGGCGGGACGGTGACGTCGGTGACCTCGAATTATGCGGTGCTGGGGAACGGGACGGACACGGGGAACTCGATACGGATGGTGGTGGCGACGAGCGCGCTGGTGGGGGTGTTTCCGACGCGGGGGCTGGTGAGCCTGGCGGGCATTGCGCCGCTGGACTGGCAGCTGGACAATACGGGGCCGATTGCGCGGGATGTGCCGGATGCGGCGGTGGCGCTGACGGTGATCGCGGGCGAGGACCCGGGAGATCCGGCGACGGTAGGGTCTAGCGCGAAGGCGGCGGCGGCGGGGGAGACGGGACCGTACACGCGGTATCTGAAGCCGGGGGCGCTGAAGGGGAAGCGGTTCGGGGTGCCGGCGTTCATCCTGGAGGGCGAGGCGACGCCGTTCCAGGGGGTATGCGCGACGGCGTCGGCGGAGGAGTTCCGGGCGGCGAGGGAGGGGGCTCGGCTGCCGCTGCGGCCGGAGACGCGGGCGATGTTTCTGAAGGCGGTGGAGGAGCTGCGAGAGGCGGGGGCGACGGTGGTGATGACGCCGGATGTGCTGCCGGACAGCTTCGCGGAGGAGGCATCGCATATCTGCACGCTGCCGTACCTGCGGGAGGGGACGGACAGGTTCCTTGCGGTGTATGGGCCGGAGGGAGGGTATCACTCGGCGGCAGAGTATGAGCAAGCTGTGGGGAAGGCGCTGCCGGGGACGATTGTTGGCGGGAGGACGACGGGCGCGGGGGACGCGCGGGGGATTGCGCAGGCGCGGGTGGAGGAGGATCCCGGGGCGGAGGCGAACCTGCTGGGGCCGCGGCGGAGGGTGCAGGCGATGTATGACGCGGAGCTGGACCGCCTGAAGCTGGATGGGTTTGTATATCCGGCGATCCAGATGCCGCCGCCGGACGAGACGATGCCGCAGGATGGAGGGCTGAGCGGAGGGCCGCACAGCGATACGGGATGGGTGAACATGCTGGGGGTGCCGGCGATCAGCTTTCCGGCGGGGTTTTATGAGAGCGGGCTGCCGTTCGGGATCGAGATCAGTACGCGGAAGTGGCATGACGGGGAGATGCTGGGGTGGGCGTATGACTATGAGCTGCGGACGCGGCACCGGCGGCCTCCGGTGCTGGTGGAGGGAGGGTTGCTGCCGGGGGCGACGGGGCCGATGGAGGAGAGGAAGGAGTAGGAGGTAGGAAGATTTGTGGCGGTCTGAAAGCAGGTTCCTCGCGGTGCTCGGAATGACAGAAGCACGGCAAGGGTAACTGCAAAGGCGAGGGCAAAGGCTACTACGAGGGCGAGGGCGACGACAGAGGCGAGGAGAGGGGAGAACGGGGCGAGGGTGGGGGCGGGGTATGCTGGGGAGCAATGACGATCGATCCGATAGAGCTGACGAAAGAGCTGGTTGCGATTGACTCGACGACCTACCACGAGGGGAATTGCGGGGAGTTTCTGGCGGCGTTTCTGGCCGGACAGGGGTGGGCGGTAGAGCGGCAGGAGGTGCCGCAGCCGGCACGGGCGCGGACGCCGGGGGCGGGCGACGGGCCGCGGTTCAATGTGTATGCGAAGCCGCCGCGGGTGGGGTCGGGGGATCCGGAGGTGGTGCTGTCGACGCACATGGATACGGTGCCTCCGTTCCTGGGACCGCCGCGGGAGGATGGAGAGTTTCTGTACGGGCGCGGGGTGTGCGATGCGAAGGGGATTATCGCGGCGCAGGTGGCGGCGGCGGAGCGGCTGAG
>DATLMQ010000326.1:0-6839 GCA_035537215.1 Acidobacteriaceae bacterium | reverse complement strand
CGTAGGAATGTTCGGGAACTTGATGGCCGACCCGTTGACCGGGGTTCCATTGTAGAAGAGAAAGGAAGCCTGTCCGTTCGCCGTTCCCGTATTCACATACGTGTTCAGCAGCACGCCATTCGGCATACGGCCGTAGTACATGCCGAAGCCGCCGCGAACCACAGTCTTGCCAAGCCCGAACGGATCCCACGCAAAGCCGATCCGCGGGGCGAAGTTGTTCTTGTCTGAAGGATGATTCGCTTCCTGTGGAGCATTAGCCGCGACCGCCCTCGCATAGGGTGCAGGAAGCGCCTCGTAGTCGTAACGCACTCCAAGGTTTACCGTCAGCCGCGGTGTTACCTTCCAGTCGTCCTGCACAAAGTACGCGGTGTCCAGCGTCGCGAGGTCGAAGATGGTTCCGCCGAAGCCCTGGTTCAGGCTGCTGTAGCAACTCGCTGTTCCCGGAGCCGTTGCTGTGCCCAGCGATGGTGTGCCCGCTCCCGTGCGGGCCATGCACGCGCCGCCCGGCTTCAGGATGTCAGCGAGGAACAGCGTTGGCGATGCGTAGCTGTACGATCCGTTGCTCTGGAACAGGTTGTTCTGCAGGTCGTAGTTATGGACGATATCGGCGCCGAAGCGGATGGTATGACGTCCCAGCAGGTACGCCGCTGTGTCGCCGATCTGCCACTTGCGCTCGTCCGGGTAGGCTACGCGGTAGCTGTAGTACGGAGATCCCAGATTGAACCCGCCGGCCGACGTTGTGATCGAGGCATAGGTCACGTTGCCCGTAGCTGACAACAGGTGTGCCAGGCTGTACGACGTGTACGGCTGCTGACCCTCATCGTTCAGCTCGCGCGCGTACTGGTAGCGCAGCTCGTTCGTCAGGTTGGATCCGAACACCGAATCCAGCTTCGCGACCCCGTAGTCCAGCTTTACAAAATCCGTACCGAAGGAGTCACGTGCATAGCTCAGAGCGGCCTGAGATTGCACACCACCCGGCGAATCCCATCGCAGGCGGTGGTAGTAAACGTTCAGCGTGTGCTTGTTGTTAATCTGCCAAGTCAGCTTTGGCGTGTTTATCAGCTGGTTGCCAAAGCGCGGCACCAGGCCCAGGTCGCCGTTCAGGTCGTTGAACGCCGCCGTGCAATCCGCGTTGGTGCGCCCCGTTGCCGTCAACAGGGCCGAAGTGCAAACGGTGGCCGCGTTGAAGACGCCCGGGTTACCTGAGACTGCAACGCCCGGGAAGTTACGCCGAAACGCGTCAAACGCATAAAACCAGAACAGCCGGTCCTTGATCAGCGGTCCGCCCACACCGAACCCATACTGGTTCCGCTTGTCCTTGGGACGGAAGGGCTGGTTCACAAAGGCGCCCGTCGAACTCTGCACCGGGATCGTCACCTTCGGATTGATCGAGCTGAACTCGTCCCCGCGGTGGTAGAAGTACACCTCGCCGTGCAGCGCATTCGTCCCCGTCTTGGTGATCGAGTTCACCACGCCACCCACCGCGCGGCCCAGCTCCGCCGAGTACACGCCCGTGTTCACCTGGAACTCACGCACGGCAACCTGCGAGGTCGAGTAGCCGGCACGCGTACGGCCGCGCTCCTCGCCAAAGAACGCCTGGTTGTCATCCACACCGTCGATCTGCACGTTGTTCAGCACCGCCGGGATGGAGCGGAAGCTGAGCAGGCCGAAGCCGGAAGCATCGTTCGTCACGCCCGGTGTCGTCAGCGCCAGCGAGCTCCAGCGGCGATTGTTGATCGGGATGTTCTCGATCTCACGATTGCTTAGCTGTCCGCCAAACGCCGGCGAATCGAACTGGATCACAGGCTGTTCGCCCGTCACCTCAATCGAAGTCGTCGTCTCTCCCGGGGGGAGGTGCGGGTTCAGCTCCGTCACCTGGTTCACCGCAACCGTGATGTTGATCTGCCTGGAGGTCGAAAAGCCCGGCGCCGAGATCGTGACTGTATAAGTTCCCGGTTGCAGTAAGGGCGCCCGGAACTCACCGTTCGCGCCCGAGGTCACCGTAAGGTCCGCGCCGCTGCCGTCATTGTGGATCACTATTCTTGCATTCGGCACGGCTGCGTCCGTCGGATCGAACACGGTGCCCGAGATGCCACCCTGTGTCATGGATTGCGCGCCTGCGCCGCCGATTGCCAACAGCATGGCCGTGCTAAGCAGGCATGCCCTGCCTAGATTGCTACTGCGTCTCATATGGTCTCCTCAGAGCTCCGGCGCCTCGAACCCTGCCCAAAAATGAACGCGGGGCCCAGAGTGCACCTTCGAAAAACCCGAATGCCCTGCCCCCCCGAGTGCCCGGGATGTCACGGCGCATCTATTCGCGTCGCGCGCAGGTGCTTGTAATCGATTAACTAGCAGTTTACCAGTCGCTTACCTTTCCCCTTCCCGAACGTCCGCGAAAATCCCGCAAATTTTGGCTCTTTGGCAATAATCGTTAAACGATATAGTCCCCTCCCGAACCCTCTCTCACCTCCGCTCTCCGCTACACTCATCCAGGGAGGGAACGATGTTTATTGACGAGGCCCGGATCAGGATCAAAGCCGGCGACGGCGGTAATGGCGCCATGGCCTTCCGGCGTGAAAAATTCGTTCCTCGCGGTGGTCCCTCGGGTGGCGACGGAGGCCATGGCGGCGATATCCTCATGCGCTCCTCCCTCTCCCACAACACTTTGGTCCACTTCCGCTTCAACCCCGAGTGGAAGTCCGAGCGCGGCGGCCACGGTCTCGGCTCCAACATGTCGGGCTCCACCGGCCACCCTACAGTCCTACAGGTTCCCGTAGGCACCCTGCTCTATGACGACCACACCGGCGAACTCATCCACGACTTCGCCACTCTCAATGACGAGATCGTCATCGCCCGCGGCGGTCGTGGGGGCCGCGGAAACCAGCACTTCGCCACCTCTATCCACCAGGCCCCACGCGAGCACGAACTCGGTCGGCCCGGGGAAGAGCGCCACTACCGCCTCGAACTCCGTCTGCTCGCCGACGCTGGCCTAGTCGGCTTCCCCAACGTGGGCAAATCCACCCTCATCTCACG
Source organism: Acidobacteriaceae bacterium (assembly GCA_035537215.1). Lineage (GTDB taxonomy): Bacteria > Acidobacteriota > Terriglobia > Terriglobales > Acidobacteriaceae > Granulicella. The sequence continues at coordinate 3,806 of DATLMQ010000326.1, read as the reverse complement.
CCTCTCCGCCGCCCGCCCCAAGATCGCCAACTACGCCTTCACTACCCTCGAGCCCAATCTCGGCGTCGTTCAGGTGGGCGATGCCCCCTACACGAAATCCTTCACCGTTGCGGACATGCCTGGGCTCATTGAAGGCGCCAGTCAGGGCCACGGCCTGGGCACCCAATTTTTGCGCCATATTGAGCGCACTTCGGTCCTCGTCCACCTCGTCGATGTCTCCGACGCTGCAGATGCCATCGAGGGGAACGCCCGCCCCGACCCGGTAGAAGATTTCAAAGTCATCACTGCTGAGCTCAAGGCCTTCGACTCCGCTCTGGCTGCTAAGCCCACGATCCTGGTCGCCACTAAAGTGGATGTCGCGAACCCTGAAAAGCTGAAGAAACTCAAGGCATTCGCCTCCCGCCGCAAGCTCCCCATCTTCGAGATCTCCGCCGTCTCCGGCCACGGTGTCGACAAGCTCAAATATGCTATGGCCGACGCCGTCGCCGAGCACCGCCCTTCCGGCCTCGAGCCCCCCCTCAAACCCGAGCCGGCAATCGACAAGCCCGTCCGCCGCAAACCGGCCTACCCACCCCCGGCTCCCCACGCCCACGGCTCCCGCAGTCGCTGATCCAACAGTCTCGCTCGCCCATTCTTCAGGATGACCCGCTCACCCTGTCCTTGCGTCGCATCCCACTCCAGCAGAGGGACTGCCCATGCACCGCAGAGACTTTCTTAAATCAGCCGCCGCCACCGGGATCACAGCCACTGCGGCACCGAGCTCCATTGCCCAGTCGGCGTCTCCGCGCCCTGCTCCCACGCAACGCCCCGAAGCGCCTGGCATGATTTACCGCCAACTCGGCACTACGGGCGAGCGCGTCTCCGCCATCGGCCTGGGTGGATTCCACATCAGCATGCAACCGACCCAAGAGGAAAGTATTCGCCTCATCCGCTCTGCCGTTGATCGCGGGATCACCTTTCTTGACAACTGCTGGGACTACAACGAGGGCCTGAGTGAGGTCCGCATGGGTAAGGCGCTCGAAGATGGCTACCGTCAGAAAGTCTTCCTCATGACCAAGATGGACGGCCGCACCGCGGACTCCTACAACAAGCAGCTCGAGCAGTCTCTCGGCCGCTTCCACACCGATATGATCGATCTGGTCCAGTTCCACGAGATCATTCGGATGGAAGACCCTGACCGTATCTTTGCCCCCGGGGGCGCCCTCGAAGCTGCCGTGGCCGCGCGCAAGGCCGGCAAGATCCGCTATATCGGCTTCACCGGACACAAGGATCCTGCCGTTCACCTCCGCATGTTGGAGGTGGCCCAGAAGCACGGCTTCCACTTCGACACGGTTCAGATGCCGGTCAATGTCATGGATGCCCACTTCCGTTCCTTCACGCACCAGGTGCTTCCGGTCGCCGTGCAGCAGGGAATTGGCGTCCTGGCCATGAAGACGTTCGGTGACAAGCTCATTCTGCAAAGCAAGGTCGACGTCCCACCCATCGACATGCTGCACTACGGTCTCTCCCAACCCGTCTCAGTCGTGATTACGGGCATCGACAAGCCGGAGATCCTGGACCAAGCCCTCGAAGCTGCCCGCAGCTTCAAGCCACTCACAGCAGAGCAGACGGCAACTCTGCTTGCACGTACCCGCGACGCTGCCGCCGAAGGCAGATTCGAGCTCTTCAAGACCTCCAACCGCTTCGATGGGACCGCCCACAACCCGCAATGGCTCGGTTAGCCTGGCCGCCGTCCCACCTGCACTCAGCCGGATGGCCAGCAACAGGGCTTGGAAACAAACGCGAAGCTGACAGGTCTGCATAGCTGCCTGCTCACTCGGTCGTCTTGCCAGCCGCTCGCTTACTTCTGTTCAGGCGCGCTCGGACCCAACCTTGGCTGCTGGCTTGCTTTCACCCCGGTCGACGAATTATCCCGTCCCGACTCTTCCGGCGGCCCTGGATGCCACAGCGCCAGAATCAGCACACAGGAGATCCCAAATGCAATCAGCAGCACAAACCAGTATTGATCCAGCCACCAAATCGAATCGTGCTCACCATGATGCGTGTGTGCATGTGCGCTCATCGGGATAATCCTCCTCGTCACTCGAATCCTAACCGACCAGGCAACCCACACCCAAATCCTCTCCGGGCGTCCCCGCCTACTCTGTTGGCATCTCATCGCTTAGCTCGTGGAGACTCCCCCACACGCCCTCGAGCCGGAAAGTGAGTCGACCTCATGCGCAAGTTCATGACAGCCGCCCTCGCCGTACCGCTGCTCTGCGCCGGTACGGTTCCCGCTTCGGCGCAGTACAACCGCGACCAGCACCGCCAGTTCTACGACGGCGCACGCCAGGGCGGACGCGACGGCAACTACGGCAATGACAGCCGCTACAACGACTACGACCGCCGCCATGGCAACTACGATCGCCACGGTGACTACGACCGTCGTCGCAACCAGGGCGGCATCGGACCCGGCAAAGGTGCCCTCATCGGCGGTGCTGGCGGAGCAGCTCTCGGTGCCGTCTTCGGCGGGGGAGCGAAGGGAGCGCTCATCGGCGGAGCCGCTGGCGCGGGCATCGGCGCCCTTATCGGCAAGCAGCACCAGAACACTCAGCGCCGCGACCGCTATGGCCGTCCCTACTAGACCCCCCACTCGGTCCAATTCCGGTTCCCATTCCGAAAGGAGACTCACATGTCCACCCGCACGTTCTCCGTGGCACTGTTCGCCGCTGGGCTCGCTCTCGGTCCCTCCGCCTTTGCGCAGACCTCTACGGCTGCGCCTATCACTACCTCAACTTCTGCCAACAAGACCGCTGGTCCCGCCAACTGGAGCACCGAGCAGCTCATTACCTCCTCGGTCCACGATGCCTGGGTTCTCTCCGGCCGCAACGAAGCCACTTTCTTCGAAATGGTCACTCAACTCGCTCAGATCTCAGCCGACAAACGCAGCCTCCAACTGCCTGAGTCTCAGCAGGCCGGCCGGCGCTTCGGCGAGCTGGTCAAAACAACAGCCAAAGCCGACACCGACCAGCTCCTCTACGCCGTCGTTGACAGGGCCGTGAAGCAGGTCGGTGTGCCTTTGAAATCTGCGTCCACCCCCACCCCGGGTCACTAGCTCCACCTCGATCCGGCAACCCGCCGCCGCCGCATTCAAGCTGTCCGTACGAAGTCCCTGACTGCATCCGTGCTGCCGGGGACTTGTGCGCTTCCCGCCTTCAGCGCTCCCATGCGGACCTCCTCCCATTCGTTTCCTTCCATGGTTTCCGGCTTCTGAGGCAGGGAACGCTCTCGTATCTGCATCTCACTTCTCGAGGCAGCACCTTGTGTCTCCTCAGGAGCACTACATGAACGAACATCGGTTCACATCCAGGGTCATACGATCGGCAATTGTTCCCTTTCTCGCCACCGCCGTCAGCTTCGGTGTTGCCAGCGCGCAGACTAACGGCCAGTACGACAACCAGAACAGCAGCCGTAGCAGCCGCGACGGGCGTAATGGTCAGCCCATCGACAATCGCCAGGGAACCAACAGCCAATACCAGGGAAATCCCGGCCGGGAGAGCGGCGCGCCGTACAATCAGTCCCCGGATGGCCGCCCCGGCGTCAACGGCGCGATGCGCCCCGACCAAAACAACAACCGCGGTCAATACGACAACAACCGTGGCCAGCACGAGAACGACCGTGGCCAATACAACGGAAACAGCTACGGCGACCGCCGCGGTGATCAGGGCCGTGGCCAGCAGTACGGCCGCAACAACAACTTCCGCTTCGGTAATCAGGACCGGGGCAGATTCCAGTCGCATTTCGGCAACGACGTCCGTCGCTGGCAC
>DATLMQ010000325.1:0-2611 GCA_035537215.1 Acidobacteriaceae bacterium | reverse complement strand
CCAACGGCCACGTCCCCGCCGGTTACGGGAACACCGCCAGCAGCACCGTCACCATCGGCCCCGGTGTCGAGTTCGGCTACACCGACGGATTCAACACCGACACCACCAACTTCACCGCCACCGGCGTCACCTTCACCGACTCCAACGCCGCGCGTGGCATCAACTCCACCATCTTCCTCACCTTCAGCGACCCGGCCTTTACCGGCTTCACCCTCGGTCCCACCGACTACCTCGACGCCTCCGTCACCTACGTCGGCAACACCCTGAGCCTCACCATTCCCGGACGTCCTGTCCCGGCCAACAACACCGGCAGCATCACCCTGAACTACGTCCCATCCGCCGTTCCTGAGCCCGGTTCCCTGGCCCTGCTCGGCACCGGCGCCCTCGGCGTCCTTGCCGCCATGCGCCGCCGCCGCGCCGCATAGCTCCACTCCATACCGCACAAAAGCATGGGCCGAGGTCAACCCCTCGGCCCATGCTCATTGCTGCACGTCCCGCCCTCCTCAACCCATCGTCAGCAGGACCTTCCCCGTCGTCTTTCGCCCTTGCAGGTCCTCATGCGCCTGCCGCGCCTCGGCCAGCGGATACCTGTGCCCGATCCGCACCTTCAGCTCACCCTTCGCCGCCCATCCAAACACCTCCGCCGCCCTGCGCTCCAGCTCCTCGCGCGTCCGTGTATAGTCCTTCAGCGTCGGCCTCGTCACAAACAGCGACCCCATCGTCGAAAGCCGTATCAGGTCAAACGGCGGCACCGCTCCGCTCGACCCTCCATACAGCGCCATCAACCCTCGCGGCCGCAGGCACTTCAGCGAATCCTCAAACGTCGTCTTGCCCACCGAGTCATACACCACCGGCAGCCCTTCCCCTCCCGTAATCCTCTTCACCGCCTCCGCAAAGCTCTCCTGCGTATACAGGATCACCTCATCCGCGCCCGCCCCGCGCGACAGCTCCGCCTTCTCCTCCGTCGATACCGTCGTCAGCACCTTCGCGCCCAGCCGCTTCGCCATCTGCGTCAGCAGCAGCCCCACGCCACCCGCACCCGCATGCACCAGCACCGTATCGCCCGCCTGCACCCTGTACGTGTCGAACACCAGGTAATGCGCCGTCATCCCCTGCAGCAGCACCGCCGCCGCATCTTCAAATCCCAGCCCGTCCGGAATATGCAGCAGGTCCTTCGCCGGCGCGCACGCAAACTCCGCGTACGTCCCTCGCGTCCCGTTCCACGCCACACGATCGCCGCTGCCAAACCCGGTGACGCCCTCGCCCACCTTCTCCACCACACCCGCAGCCTCCTGCCCCGGTGTGAACGGCAGCGCCGCCGGATACCGCCCCTCGCGCAGGTACGTGTCAATGAAGTTCACGCCGGACGCGTGGATACGCACCAGCACCTCGCCGCTCTTCGGCTCCGGTGTCGAAAGCTCGGCAACCTCCATCACCTCGGGGCCGCCAGTCTTGTTAATCTGAATCGCTCGCATGGCTCCCAGCATACGGCTCTTCGCCGCTTCTCGAAACCCGGGCGTCCAATCCCTCAGCGCAGCAGACTCTCTTCCGAAGGCTTCATCCGCACCACCCGGTCCACCGCATACGTCGACCGCTGCGACTGCGTAAAGAAGTGCCGCACCTGCAGCTCACCCAGCAGCCCCACGCTGATCAGCTGGATCCCGGCCACGATCAGCACCGCCGCGATAATGAACCACGGCGCATGCTCGTCCGCCACCGCATGCCGCGTCAGCAGCTTCAGCGCCAGCAGCCCCAGTGAGATCACCCCGCCCGTCAGCACGCTCAACGACCCCAGGCCGCCAAAGAAGTGCAGCGGCCGCGTAATGTACTTCAGCAGAAACCGGATCGTCAGCAGGTCGAACATCACCCGAAACGTTCGCCCGATCCCATAGTGGCTCTCACCCGAGGTGCGCGCCGGATTCGAGATCGGCACCTCGCAGATCGTCGCTCCGTACCAGCTCGCCAGCGCCGGGATAAACCGGTGCATCTCGCCATACAGCGGGATGTTCTGAATCACCTCGCGCCGGTACGCCTTGAACGTCGTCCCGAAGTCGTGGATGTCCACCCCCGAAAGCTTCGCCATCAGCCAGTTCGCCGCCCGCGAAGGCAGCCGCCGCAGCACGAAGTTGTCCGCACGCCGCGCCCGCCATCCGCTCACCACGTCGTACCCTTCCTCCAGCTTCACCAGAAACTGCGGAATCTCCGCTGGATCGTGCTGCAGGTCCCCATCCATCGCCAGGATGAACTCACCCGACGAGTGGTCGAACCCGGCCGCCAGCGCCGACGTCTGCCCGAAGTTCCTCCGCAGCTTGATCACCAGCACCCGCGAGTCCACCGCCGCAATCTCCTCCAGCAGACGGTACGTGCGGTCGCGCGACCCGTCATCGACGAACACGAACTCAAAGCTCGCCTCCACATGCTCCATCACGTCCTTGACGCGGTCATAGAGCTGCGTGACGTTCTCTTCCTCGTTGTGGAACGGAACGACAATCGAATACTTGGGCACGCTTAGCATGATACGCCTCCGCCCCCGACACCACGGGGCAGCCCACCCTCCCCCAGCACCTCGCGATACACTGTCCCCACAAGGCCCGGTAGCTCAGATGCATAG
>DATLMQ010000324.1:0-17387 GCA_035537215.1 Acidobacteriaceae bacterium | reverse complement strand
GGTCGTCAGCCCGTGAACCGAGTTGCCCGTCACTCCGTCCAACACCTACACTGGGAGCTCGGAGATTCAGCGATCCAGCGGTTGTGGCGGTTTGACCGTTCAGCTTGAGTTCCGGTTGAGCGGGGAGGTACTAGGTGCGGTTGTCTCTCGAACGTAAGACCCAGCGGTTCATCGGGCTGGCCCTTCTTCTTTTCTTTACGGTTCCCTTCGGTCTGTCTGTGATCGGCTGCGGTCGCAAAAAGACCCCGGTTGTGTATTGCAATGCAACCGGCAACTCAGGACCGGTCGTGGGGCAGATCACGACCATCGTGCTCGAGCAGAACCTCACCACCCTGGGCGAGTCGCTGAACTTTGGGCAGATCGGCCAGGCGCTGAGCGCAAGCGCGGCCGATTGCAAGGGCAACACGGTCTCGGTCAGCAAGTACACCTTCTCCACTACCGACATGACCATCGCGGACGTGAACCCTGCCACCGGGCAGGTCTGCGGCGGCTCCTGGAACCGGCAGACCGGCAGCGGCATCCCCGATTACACGGTCTGCACCGCCCCCGTGGGCACGCCAAGCAAATACCAGGCGTTCATTACCGCCAGTGCGAACGGTGCCACCAGCAACGCCATCCCGGTCTTCATCCACCCGGTCGTCACCGGTGTGCAACTGAGTACACCTTCAACCTCCTGCAGTACGGATCCGACCACGGACTGCTGCCCCAACAACACCACCACACCGGAGCAGCCCGCGCCCGCCTATGACGGCACAAGTTGTATCTCCCAGAACGGGCGCGTGCAGCTTACAGCCAAGGTCTACAGCGGCGGCCAGACCGATCCGGCGCACAACATCACCTGCAGCGTGGGCCACCTCACCTTCGCCGCACAGGGCACCGGCAACAACGTTGTCGACTTGGACGCCAATGGGTTTGCGACGGCCAAACAGCCCGGTTCCACGCTGATCACCGCCACCGTCTCAAACGCGTCCTCGGCTTCCAACGCAGGCTTCTTCTCCACATGTCCGCCCGCTAACATCACCCTCTCGGCGGCCGGCCAGCTCGCCGGGCAGAACCCCATCAACGTCTCCCTGAACAATGCGCAGCCGCTAACCGCCGTTGTCACAGATACGAACGGGCATCAGATCACCGGCATCAGCCTGGAGTTCAACTCCACCACCCCGCAGACGATCTCGGCCTCCTCCGGTTCCGTGCTTCCCCTCTTCCCGGGATCGGCCACCATCACCGCTGTCTGCCAGCCGGGAACCTGCAACCCGTCTCCCCTGAGCCAGATCGGCTACCTCGGCAATGGAAAGCCGATCACATCCAACGGCCTCACGGTGAACACCGCCGGCACCAGCGGAACCGTGATCTACATCGGCAGCACGCAATCCCAATACGTGGTTCCGGTTGACTTCACGGTCAATCAGCAGGGTGCACCGATCAAGCTGCCTTATGTTCCCAATTCCATGGTGATCTCCCAGGATGGAACAGCCATCTACCTGGGCAGCCCCCAAGGCCTGATGACCGTGACCACCGCCAACAACCAGGCAAGCGCGGCCGAACAGTCCATCCCCGGCCAGGTTCTTTCAGTCTCGCCGGACGGCGCAACCGTTGTGGTCACAGACTCAACCCGGCAAACCGTCTCCCTCCTCACCAGCGCAGGCGCCGTCTCCACCAGCTACGGAAACGTAGTGGGCACACACGCACAATGGTCGCCCGACAGCCAGACCGTCTACATCACCACCACCGGGAACACGCTGCTCACCTATTCAGCCTTCAGCAATTGGCGGGTCACGCCGACCGACAACATCTACACAGATGTCGCCGTCACCGTCCCCAGCGTGGGCGCTTACTTCGCGGGACCGACGACCGATGGCCGCAGCTACTGCCCCTCGACCACCACGACCAGCGCTGGCAGCAACGGGAATCCTCTCAGCACTTCCAACAAGTATGTCCCGCTCGCCGATGCCACTACCGCCCAAACGGATCGCCTCGCCGCGACCACTGACGGCAAGCACATCCTCGGCGCCTCTGTGCTGACAGGCGCACCGGTGTTGAGCGACCTCAGTGTCACCCTTCCGGTCACCACCGGCTGCCCTGTCGTTGTGCCTCCAAACTACTTCAGCAGCATCCTTGTCACAAAGCCGCTGTCCGGCATCACGGCGACATCCATCACCGGTGTTGTGCCGGCCAGCAACTCGGCGCTGGCCTTTGTGACCTACGAGGGCTCAAGCGGTGTCCTGCCGGAATACATTCCGGACACAGGCGCGGTCGGCTATCTGCAACTCGGTAACGGGGCGACGGCCACCACCACGCCGCTCGTCGGAGTCTTCAGTACGGATAACCTGACCTTCTATGCAGGGTCGTCCGAGGGGCAGGTGCACCTGATCTCCATCACCGGAACGACTGCCAAGGAAACCGGCGTGGTCACACCGAAGCTCCAGAACGCCAGTGGCAGCGGTGTGGCCCGGGTGGATCTCCTGGTCCAGCGCCCCAAGAAGCTGCAGTCCTAACCAACCGCGCGGCTGAGGACAATCCTCAACAACAAACGGCCATCCGAGAGGATGGCCGTTTTGTTGTCTTGTCTGCGCCCGGTCCAAGCCGGGCGGTCGTTCAATCCCGGTTTACACGCGCAAGAAGCAGTTCTCGACCGATGGCGTCGAGCACCCCATTCAGGAAGTTGATACTCTCCGGCGCCGCATAGCGCCGGGCAATCTCCAGGGTCTCGTTGATCACCACGGCTGCAGGTGTCTTCGGAAATCCCAGCAGCTCAGCCACGGCCGTCCGCAGAAGGTTACGGTCGACCACCGGCATGCGCTCCAGCCGCCAGTTCTGCGCATGCTTCTGGATCAGCCCATCCACCTCTTCCTCGCGGCGTGTGGCGAGGCGGTGGAGATCGTCGGCGAATCCCCGCGTCTCATCGTCCACATCATCGCGGGATTCCCAGAACAGTTGCTCGACCTCCTCCGGCTTCTGTTTGCCGAGGTCGCCCTGAAACAGCATCTGCATGGCCAGTTCGCGGCTCTTACGACGGCTTCCCATCAGCGTGCCGACTCCGCACCAAACCGCGACTGCAGCTTGGCGCCGATAGAGGCCATCTCGATCGCCGCAATGGCCGCCTCGAATCCCTTGTTGCCGGCCTTCAGCCCCGCACGGTCGAGCGCCTGCTCCAGCGTTTCGCAGGTCAAAACACCGAACGCATGCGGCACGCCCGTCTCCTGCTGCGCCTGGCCTATACCGCGGGCGACCTCGTTATAAATGGCCTCATAATGAGCCGTTTCCCCGCGCAACAACACTCCCAGGGTGACAATCGCCGCAAAACGCTTGGATTCAGCCAGCGAGCGGGCAGCGGAAGGAATCTCCCATGCGCCAGGCACACGCACAATCTCGATATCGCTGCTAGAGGCGCCCGAGCGCACCAGCGCGTCCAGAGCCCCCTGCAGCAGGCGCTCCGTGATCACCGCGTTCCACCGCGCGACAACAATGCCGAATCGTTTGCCTGCAGCCGAAAGATCCCCTTCAATTGCGGTAGGGCGGCCGCGCAGCGGATTCTCCGATTCCCAGAACCCCACCTTGAACCCGGGCTCGAGCTCAGCCGAGAACAGCCGTGAGTTCCAGTTCGTCGCCGCCGGCGTGGACAGGCGGACCACCGCCTCCTCCGTACGAAAATTTCCTGCCATCCACGACCGGACTGCCGCATACACCGCGTCGAGTTGCGTCACCTCTATCAGCAGCAGAGGCACAGCCGGAAGCCGCCCGTACACAAACTCAAGATTGCCAAGCGGCGCGATAAACGAAGCGCCGCGGCCAGCTTCATCCGTCCAGCCCTTGCCCTCCTCGAATCCAAGCGACCGCAACAAACTGCCCAGCTTCGCGAACGCATCTTCCGACGCGACGGGCGCAATGCTGGTGATTCCCTTAATCATGTTGTCGATTGTATCGTCAGCCTGCAGTGCCTTCGGTGTGCTTACGCCCGCACGCCAGCGGCCAAGGAGACCAGCGTGCACAGTGATCAGCAAGCTGAATTGTCGGTCTGGAAACGTCTGCGCATCCAGCGGGAGGAATCCGTGGCCACCATCACACTGGATCGTCCCGAGGTACTCCACGCCTTGGACGCACTCATGTTCGACGAGCTGGAGACGGCCTTCGCAGAGCTCTCCGCAGCCCCACAGATACGCGTGATTCTACTCACCGGTTCAGGCGACCGCGCCTTCGCCGCAGGCGCAGACATCCGCGGCCTCCTCGAGATCGATGAGACCGGCGGACAGGCGTTATCCACCCGCGGACAGCAGGTGTTCCGCGGGATCGAGCTCTGCCCCAAGCCCGTGATCGCCTGCATCAACGCCGTCGCGCTGGGCGGAGGCTGCGAACTGGCCCTGGCATGCACCCTGCGGCTCGCCAGCGACCGCGCCCGGCTCGGTCTGCCGGAGGCCAAGCTCGGCCTCATCCCCGGCTATGGAGGGACGCAGCGGCTGCCCCGACTGGTCGGGCGCGGTGCAGCCCTTCGTCTGCTGCTCACCGGCGCCATCGTGGACGCCGAGGAAGCCCGCAGGATCGGCTTGGTGGACGAGGTCATTCCCGCGGCAGAGCTGATGACCAGAGCCCGCACCCTCGCCCAAGCCATCGCATCCCTCGCCCCCCTGGCCGTCAGTGGTGTGCTCGAGGCCGTTGCGCAGGGTGAGCAGCTCGAGCTCGAAGAGGCCCTGCGCCTCGAGTCCCGGATCTTCGGCCGGCTCTGCGGCACAGCCGATAAACAGGAGGGGGTCAATGCCTTCCTGGAAAAGCGTCCCCCGGCCTGGACCGCCCGCTGATCTCCTGCCTCCGTGGCTCCTCTCCTGCTCCGTGGCTTCGCCGCTTGGTATTCTGGAGGGGTGAACCCCCGGTCCGCGTTGCTCTTTTCCGTTCCTCTGACTCTGGCCCTCTCCGGCTGCTACAGCCGAACCACCCACGCGAACGCCGCCCAGGCCCGCATGGAGCAGCGCGCCGAGGAAGCGACTGAACGGGAGCAGCTGGCCATGATCCCTCCGCCTGCGAAGACGCGCTTCATGGCCATTCACACCCAGGAGAGCTGGCAGAACCCGTCCATCACCGTACAGCCGGGCATGCTGCAGTTGCATGTCATGCAGGCGGACCCCAGCCCCTCGGCCCCCGGCACCGGAACCATGCTGCGACCCGTCGCCGCCCGCCAGCAGGAGCTCAATATCAGCTTGGAGAAACTCGGTGAGGCCATCGCCTCCATCCCGCAGAGCGCCTGGCCCTACGGCCGCGTCGTCGCGCTCGAGGAGGCGAACAAAACCCCCGCCACCGCTGAGCCTCAGGTTCGCCGCAACATGGAAGTAGCTATCGGAAAGCTGAACGACCTCGGCATCGTCGTATATGACCTTCGGGACGGCCTTGTCCGTTAGCCTTCTCCGTTATCCGGCCCGTTCTCAAAGTCCGGTCCAAGCTAACGCGCACATCATCTCCGCCGGGCGGGTGCGCAATACGCCACCGTCTAGTCGAGTTCGTCCCGCTCCGTGTGGCCGGCAAGCGCCACAAGGGCAAGCACAGCAATCATTGTGAGACTCGTCAGCGAGGCAGCGATCGTGGGCATGGACTCTCCTCCGCGGCGGCGGTGCTGCCAGCCTGAGATGGTGCCCGCCCACTATCACGCGAGAGCGATCCGCTTTGAATCACCCACCGACAGCGCCGGATGATCAGCACGGTCATCCCTCTTTACAACGAAAGTGTTATGTAGTGCCGTGCCACCGGTGGCGCATCTTCGCGCTTCGCAACAGTCTTCGCCCACAGATCCCGGAAGGCAAAAGGGCCGCCCGGCAACAGGGCGACCCTTTCTCTATGGGAGGCAGCTCCAACGGAGGCAAAGCCATCAGAACGCTCTGGTGCAAGAGTATGTTCGGCTCCGGGTGGTGTCAAGACACAATTACTGGAAATCGCAAACCCAATATTTCCATACACTTACGCTCAATATCCCCAGCGGAACCACTTACCCTTGCCGGCCCGGCGTCCCGCTGACCCCGGGCACTCAGGAACGGGCGCCCTGCTCCGAAGAGTCAAAGTGAGGTGCCGCATTCTGCGGTGCCAGGTGCAAACTGAGGAACTCCGGCTCCACCGCCGCCGACTTGCCCCGCAGCACCCGCACAAGCGCTCGTCCACCGCCCAGAAACAATCCAAGCAGCACCGCCGCCGCCATCATCACGCCCGACAGCACCGCGATGTTCGTCAGCAAGCTGTACGTCTTCTGAACCTCGGCATGGAACACCGGCGGCATATAGCGATCCGTCGTGACCTCCTGCCTCAGGTGCACGTCCGCAAGCATCGCCTGCGCCTCGGCCAGCGGCAAAGCCCCGGAGGCCACCATCACCAGCTCGTTCTCGCGCCGCACACTCGCGTTCGCAAACGACGGCCCAAGCCCCTTCACATCCTCCGTGAAGTGCCGCGCAAAGGCGTTCGCGATCTGTGGCGTGGGATACAGCATCAGGGTGAGGGTCTCGCGACCGTGCTTTCCGCTGTACAAAGCTGTGACAGCCTCGGCACTCTTGCTCCACCCCAGCGAATTCGCCGGCAGCACGCCACCTTCACCTGCATAGGTGGCCGGCCCAAGCGCATAGCGCAAACTTCCCGCGACCAGGTTCTTCTCGGGAGCCAGTGTCGGCAGCAGAGGGGCGATCCCCTTGTTTCCCGGCGCCTTCGGCAGCACCTTCGCCAGCTCGCTCAGGGCCGGCACATCGGCCTCCGTCGCGGGCGAGGCGAGAACCAGCGATCCGCCCACCGTAAACAACACAGCCCCCTGCCCCACGGCGCTCAAGGACCCGAGCCCCTTGGCACTCTTCATCTCCGGCCGTCTCACCAGGGTGTACGCGCTGTAGGCTCCCGTACGGTCGCCGAACTCGATGGCTTCCACGTGTAAGGTGCGCCCTGCCCGGCTATAGCTCGTCACCTGGGACCGCTGCGGTCCACACTCTTCCAGTGCCTGCTTACTCACACTTACCAGCGAGAGCGCCCCAGGGGAGGCGCTGCCTGTATCTCCGCTGGTCTGCTGCCATCCACTAAAACTCGCGGGCAGCAGGGGCCCCGAAGGCGCGGTCACGGCAATGCTGGACTGTCCGTTTGCGCTGCAGATCGGACCGAGCGCCAGCACTCCGGCCACAAGCCCTCGCGATACACTCCGGCCCAGCACCATACATGGCTCAGACTACACCACACGGCGAAATGTTAGCGAATCATCGGCCCAGCGCTGCCCGCTCCGTCGGCGTGCCGTGCTTGCTTCCGTTGATCGCCTTCGCATACCGCGCCACGCCGCTATAAAGGCTCTCCGCCACACGTTCCCGGTACTCGGACCGCCGCAGCGCCTCCGCATCGGAGGGGTTGGTGACAAAGCTGATCTCCGCCAGGATCGACGGCATATTCGCCCCGATCAGCACCACAAAGGGCGCCTTCTTCACGCCCCGATCCCGCAGCCCCTCATTCCCCTTCGTGAGTCCGCGAAAGAGCGACTGGTCCACGTCTTCCGCCAGCTCTCGCGACTCGTCGATCTTGTCCTTTAGCGCGATCTTCTTCACCAGGTCGCTCAGCTGATGCACGCTTTGCGTCGACACCGCGTTCTCGCGGCTGGCGACCTGCATGGCCTCAGGATCGCTCGTGAAGTTCAGGTAGTAGACCTCCACGCCACGCGCACTGGCGTCCTGCGAGCTGTTCGCGTGCACGCTGATAAAGAGATCGGCCTGTGCTTTGTTGGCGATAGCGGTGCGCGTCTCCAGCGGGATAAACGTGTCGTCTGCGCGTGTATAAACGATCTCCGCCCCCAGCCGATCGCGCAGCAGCTTGCCCAGGCGCAGCGCCACGTCCAGCACGACATCCTTCTCCTCGATCCCACCGGCGCCCAGGGTCCCGGAGTCGTGCCCCCCGTGCCCGGCGTCGATCACGATACGCCCGATCTTCAGCCCCAGCGCCCGCATCAGCGTCGCTTCGCCTTCCGCTGTCGGGGGCGCTGGTTCTGCGGGCTCACCCGCAACGTGCCCTCGGGTCTTTGAGCCCTTGGAGTTCGAGACCTTAGCCGAGCCCGTGACCCTTGGCCCTCCCGCTTCACCCGGCGCCGGGGTACGGTCCACAATCGGTTGCGAAGTAGGCCGTCGTGTCGCCTCCACCTTTCCAGGCTGATCGCTGACTGCGGCGACTTCCACCCCGGTCTGCGCCGATCGTGTGGCCACAGCGTTCGGCACCGGCCGAGAGGTCGTGGCCTTCGAGGGGATGACGACCCGGGCTGGCGCCACCGCCCGCTTCGAGGAGTCGTCCGCGCCGTCTCGCGACGCCAGACCGAAGCCTGCGCTGCCGTCCGTGATGGGCATGGGGGGCAGGCTCGACACCTGAACATCATTGCTGTGAACCGTCTCTGTCGGCCGGGCCTCATGACTTCCCGCCGCCGTGGTGGACCCCGGCAAGGCCGGGCCGAGCTCCTCGACTCGGGCCCGCTGATTCGCCGGAACCGAAGCTTCAGGTCCGGCTGCAAGCTGCTTCGTGTGGGCGTCTCCGCCGCCATGCATGTCGATAATCAGCCGATACGGATTCGGCAGCAGAAAGGCCGAGTACTCCGCCACCTGGTGCACGTCCAGCACCACCCGCGTCACATCCCCGGAAAATTGCGCGGCGCGTATCCGCGTCAGAAAGCCGTCATCGTCTACGGCAAAACTCTTGCCCGTAAGCTGGGACGCCAGGCGGGCGTGATGCAGATCGAAGAAGATGCGATCCGGGTGCTCCACCCGCGCAGCCTGGTACTCCACCGCGTCCCCCAGATCGATCGCAACCCTGGTGTAGCTCGGCGTCGACCAGTGCCGTATCCCGGTGACCATGGCCATCTTGGCGGGAGTTCCGGAAGCCTCGGCCTTCGTCCCGGCCACCGTTTCGTCCGTGGCTGAGTCCGTATCGCCCCCGGCCCGCATGGCTTGATACGACGAAGCACGATCTGCTCGCATCGGAGCGGCAGCAGCCCCTGCTTTGCGGGCGTCCGCGACAGCAGGTGCCTCCTCAGCCGTCAGCGCCCTTGCCTCCGCACTGCGCGGGTACGTTGCGACCAGCAACGCCCTGACCTTCTGGCTCTCCTCTGCATCCGCGGCCGCCTCTGGCCCGAGCAGTTCCAGAGCATGCCCCAGAGCCGCGGGCGCAAGCCTTCCACCGGGGTAGGCCGCCGCGAGAAACTCGTACTGCCCCGCGGCGTTTCGCAGCGCCTTTCGCTCGTTGAACTCGCGGCCCTCTTCAGCAAGCAGTTCGGCCACCTGCTCCACGGCCTGCGACGCATGCGGGTCCGCGGGATTGCCATGGTAGATGGCGCGAAAGCCATCCATCACCTCGCTGTACTCCGCCTTCGTGTGAGTTCCCTGCGGCTTCGCCTCGAAGATCTGCCGCGCCATGACAGCGGCGTCCCACGGTCCGCTCTCCGCCGGAGCCGAGCCCCGCGCACCCTGGAGCACTACCAGCAGACATGCACCGGCAACGGCGCCTGCCCAGCGGCGGCCAAACCCATCTCCGCTCTGCCGAAGCGCCGTCATAGCCCAGCTTCAGTGTAGGTTCGCCATAGCTTCGCCGCCCGGGAATCCGCCCGCAGGTATTCATCGAAGCACCTGCCTTCGGACGACCCGGAAACGTGGCCTATGCCAGCAGATCCCCCAACAGTCCCGGAGCCGCCGCCAGCGCCCCGTCCAGCGCCCCGGCATCGCTTCCCCCTGCCTCCGCCAGATCCGGCCGCCCCCCACCCTTGCCGCCCACCTTCGCCGCGAGCACCCCCGCCAGCTTCCCTGCCTGCACCCTCCCCGTGAGATCCTTCGTCACCCCCGCAATCAGCGACACCTTACCCTCGGCCGTCGCCGCACCCAGCACCACCACACCGGACCCCAGCTTCCCGCGCAGCTCATCCACCAGGTTGCGCATCTGCGACTTATCCAGCGCATCCACCCGCCGCGCCAGCAGCTTCACGCCCTTCACCTCCACTGCACTCCCCGCCGCATCCGCCGTCGCCGCGCTGGCGGACTTCATCCGCATCTGCTCCAGCTCGCGCCGCAGCCGCTTCATCTCCTCTTCCTGTGCCGACAGCTTCGCAGCCAGCGCCGCCGCATCCGGCTCGCCGTTGCCCACGATCTGCCCCGCCACCTTCGCCACCTCCGCGTCCCGCCGAAACAGCTCCAGCGACCCCGTCCCCGTTACCGCCTCCATACGCCGAACCCCGCTCGAAACCGAGCTCTCCCCTACCAGCTTCAGCAGCCCGATCTCTCCCGTCGCCGCCGTATGCGTTCCCCCGCACAGCTCCGTCGAGAAGTCCCCAATCCTCACCACCCGAACCCGCTCCCCATACTTCTCCCCAAACAGCGCCATCGCCCCCAGCTCATGCACCGCCACATCGATCGGCACATCCACCAGCGTCTCCACCGGCTCGTTCCGAAGCACATGCGTGTTCACAATGTCCTCAATCTCCTGCAGCTCCTCCCCCGCCACCGACGTAAAGTGCGAAAAGTCGAACCGCAGCCGCGCCGGATCGTTCAGCGATCCCGCCTGCTTCACATGCGTCCCCAGCACCTGCCGCAGCGCCGCATGCAGCAGATGCGTTCCCGTGTGATTGCGCATAGTCGCCTGCCGCACACCCGCATTCACCACCGCGTCCAGCGTGTCCCCGATCGCGATCGTGTGCTTCGCCAGCACCTGGTGCGCAAACACTCCCTGCACCGGCTTCCTGCACCCGCTCACCTCGGCCACCGCCGTGATGTGGTCGCTCGCATACAGCCAGCCCACATCGCCCACCTGTCCACCCGAGTCCGCATAGAAGCTCGTCGCATCCAGCACGACCTCGCCGCGCTCCCCAGCCTTCAGCTCCGCCACACCCACGCCACTCTTCACCAGCGCCAGCACCCGCGCTCCATCCAGCCGCGTCGCCCCATATCCCTGAAACTCCGTCTGCGGAAGCTCGCGATACACCGGCGCCGCCGTCTTCTGCGAACCACCCTTCCACGACGCCCGCGCCCTCTGCTGCTCCTCTAACTTCGCCCGCTCGAAGCCGTCGTGATCGAAGCCGATCCCGGCATCCCGTGCCGCATCCACCATGAAGTCCAGCGGCATGCCAAACGTCTCGTACAGCCTGAACGCCTTCTCGCCCGAGCGCAGCGTCTCCTCCGTCATCTGCCGCAAGCCAAGCTCCAGCGTGCGCGCAAACTGCTCCTCTTCCGCCAGCACCACCTTCGCTACCCGCTCCGCCGTGTCCCCCAGCTCCGGATAGGCTGCCTGCATCTCATCCCGCACCGCGAACACCATCTCCTGCATGAAAGGCTTCTCCTGCCCGAGCAGCCGCCCATGCCGGATGCCTCGCCGCAAAATCTTCCGCAGCACATACCCGCGCCCCTCATTCGACGGCAGCACACCATCCGAGATCAAGAACGTCGCCGCCCGCGCATGGTCCGCAATAATTCTCAGCGATGCCGCTCCCTTCTCCTCGCTCACCGCCAGCTCATCCACCCATCCACCGTCATCTCGACCGGAGGCCGAAGGCCGCAGTGGAGAGACCACCGCATTTGCGATCTCCGGATCACCGCGAAACCCTGTCAGCTCCGTCGCTCTCTTCAGCAATGGCGTAAACAGATCGCTCTCATAGTTCGACAGCTTCCCCTGCAGCACCGCCGCAATCCGCTCCAGCCCCATGCCTGTATCGATCGACGGCTTCGGTAGTGGCGTCAGCGTCCCATCCGCCGCGCGATCGAACTGCATAAACACCAGATTCCAGATCTCGACATACCGCTGATCGTCCTGCGGAAACGGCTTGTCCTCTCCCGTCTCGCTCGCCGCCACCCCCAGGTCAAAGAAGATCTCCGAGCACGGCCCGCACGGCCCCGTCTCCCCCATCTGCCAGAAGTTGTCCTTGGCGGACATCTCGAAGATGCGCTCCTTCGGCACGCCCGTCTCGATCCAGTACCTCTCCGCCTCGTCATCGCGCGGGACTGAGCTTCCAGTGCCGCCGGCGCCCTCGGTCCCCTCGAAGATCGTCACGTACAACCGCGATGGATCGATCCCGAACCACTCGGGGGATGTCAGCAGCTCCCACGCATATGCAATCGCCTCGCGCTTGAAGTAATCGCCGAAGCTGAAGTTCCCCAGCATCTCGAAGAACGTGTGGTGACGCCGCGTGAACCCGACGTTCTCCAGGTCGTTGTGCTTGCCGCCCGCCCGCACACACTTCTGGCTGGTCGTCGCGCGCGTGTAGTCGCGGCGCTCCGCTCCCAGAAACACATCCTTGAACTGGTTCATCCCCGCATTCGTAAACAGCAGGGTCGGATCGTTAGCCGGCACCAGTGAAGACGAGTGCACGCGCCGGTGCCCCTTGCCTTCGAAAAACCGCAGAAAATCCTCACGAATCTGGTTACCGGAAAGGTTGCGCATAAGCAGCCAGTTTACCAGCGCAGCCCCAGGCTTCTTAGAACCACGTCCGCTGCCGATACGCCACGTACTCTTCCCCAAAGGCATCTTGCAACACTGCGGCTTCGCGACGCGCTCGCTTCATCTGCATCGGAATGAGCGCCACCATAATCACGACGGGCCACCATGACCACATGAACACCGCCGCTCCCGCAAACACCAGTTCGGCAAACACGTAAATTGGGTTCCGAATACGCGAGTACAGCCCCGTCGTCACCAGATGCCGTGCCTGCGCCGACACCGAGAACGACGCCCCCAGCTGCACACGCGCCACCGTAATCAGCGCCAGCGCAAGGAGCACGATGGCCGCCCCAATGATGCGGTGCGGAGGCCACGGTTGATCCCGCAAACGGTACGCGAACACACCGACGGCAGCCATCACGACAGCCCACGACAGAACATTGGTTCTCAAACGAAACCTCTTGCTCCCTGACGAAGAATCCCAGCAGCATACCTTAACTCTGCCGCGCTTCGGCCAGTGATTCTGCCCTTCGCTACGCTATATCTTCACCCCCGGGCGCCACGTCAGGCCCTCGCGTCGAAGCTCAGGATCGCGCGTAGCCTTCAGCTTCCCGAACTCATCGGCGTAGCGGGCCATCTCCATCACGCTCACCAGCGCATCGAAGGCATCCTCACTTCCTCTCGCCTTGTTCAGCACCGCACGCCCCACAGGCTTGTACACCGGATCTGTCTTGCACTTCGCCGCGAGATATCCGTTGCGAGCCTCCGGGTTGGACTTCGCCACCGCTCCGGTCATCAGCCTCGTATACATCTCCACCAGCAGCGGCTTCGGGTCCTTTGCGTCGATCGCCGCCGCTTCGAGCGGCCAGACGCGGAAGCCCGCCTCATGCAGACGTTCCAGCATCGTCATCGCCCGCAGCGATCCGGTCCCGACGCTTCCGCTCCCACCAATCTGAAACGGAGACTTCGGCGTAATCCCGCGCATCTTCGCCGCCCGCTCCGGATCTCCACCCTCCAGAGCCTGCGCGATCTTGTTGTCGTAGTCCGCAAACCGGAACATTCGCCGGTAACCTGTGCCGCAGAACTGCGCGGGCCGCTTGTGCGGCTTCCCCCAGAAACGCTCGTCGTGCGCGATCTGTTCACACTCGCGGGTCAGCCACTGCTCGGCAAGGCCCGCATTCGCCTTGCGCCAGAACGCGAACATGTCCTCGCAGCCGTGCTCCTCCAAAAACCAACCGGGGAAGCTGAAGCAGCAGTCGATGCTGACGGCCATCCGGGGGGTCTCGCGGGCCAGCTCCAGCAGCCACGCCGTAACCTCCTCGCGGGTGCGGCCGGCCTCCAGCTCAATCCTGACCTTGCCACCGGGAAGGGCGGTCCAGATGCCGGCCCAGATGTGGCGGCGCTGGCCGGCGGCGTCCATCCGGCCGGACCAGTCGATTCCGATGAGGCGCTGGACGCTCATGAAAACGACATGACGTTCAAAGTGCGTAAAAACACCTTAAAAGCACTCAAAATGACACTAAAACCACACAAAAAGCAGCTCCTTTTTACGGTCTTCCCTGCCCTTAGACGTCCTCGGAGTCCACCACATCCACCTCTTCCACCTCCGCCCCCCAGCTTCGCAGCACCTTCCAGACAGCTGTTGTGGAGAAGCCGGCGGCCATGAGGCGACGCATGGTCCGGGCTGTATCTTTATCATTCTGTGGAGCTTTCATCCGCTTGCGATCGACATAGGCCCGCGCTAACGCGACCTCGTCCACGTCCTCGTACTGCTTTGTCAGGGCCTGGGAGGCGAGGTCGGAGGGGATTCCTTTCTGCATGAGGCCCTGCTGGACGCGGCGGCGGCCCAGCTTCTCGTTTTCCTGCCGCAAACGGGTGTAGTCGGCAGCGAAGCGAGTGTCACTTAAGTAGCCTAGATCCTTCAGCTTAGCCATGACCTTCTCGACATTTTCCGCGCCGGTTTCGTCCGGGGAGACGCGGTCTTTGAGGCGGTGGCGGAGGTCTCGCTCGCTTTTCATCTTCGACCCCAGCGATTTCACGGCGTAATCCAGCAGCTCGAGGTATTCAAGCGGGGGCCGGTCCGATTTGCGTTTTCCGAATGCCAAGGTATACCCCCCTCCCCCCCGTCTATTTTGCACAAAGTCTTCGAAAGAAAGAACTTAGGTCCGGACTTTAGTGTAAAAGTCCTGTATTTCAGTGTTCATTGGCGGCAAAGTCTTGGAAACAAAGGAGTAGAGAGCACAGGGAATGCACTCGCAAACGGTAAGCAGTGTGTGTTCAAGGGTTTGGCTTTTCAGTTTCGAGCTGTGAGCTGTGAGTCAGAGCTCGTAGGTTTGTCGCGTTGCGAACCAAAGCGAGGGTGACAGAGGCGTGCCGTCTCATCGCGCCAGTGTAGCGGAGCAGCCGGGATGAAGGGGCAAGGGCGAACCCAGATTCCCTTCGGCGGGGGGCGAGGAGGAGCGAGCAGAATCTTTTGGGTGGGCGCACCGTCTACATTGGTAGACGCCATGTCCGCCACTATGCCCCGCTGCCTGCATGCCCTCCGCTTCGCGTTGTTTGGAGCGATGGTTTGTGCGGCGCCTGGGGTGGCGCAGCAGGGGTTCGGCAAAGTGGATCCGTCGCAGCCCGAGGGGACGACGGTGGAGCAGATCGTGCAGCGGATGGGGGCGCGGGAGTCGGCGTTCGAGCAGGCGCGGAGGGAGTATGAGTTCCGGCAGACGGTGACGGTGAACACCATCTCGGACGATACGGAGCGGCCCGACGGCGAGTACAAGCAGGTGACCGACATCACGTTCGACAAGAATGCGCGGCGGGTGGAGCATGTGGTGTTTGCGCCGCAGAATACGCTGGAACGCGTGATGCTGACGGAGAACGATATGCGGGATATCGCGGAGCGGATTCCGTTCATCCTGACGACGGCGCAGCTGCCGGACTACAACCTGACGTACGTGGGCAAGCAGAAGGTGGATGAGCTGGACACGTATGTGTTCGACTGCGCGCCGAAGACGCTGGTGAAGGGGCACAGGTACTTCCAGGGCAAGGTGTGGGTGGATCAGCAGGACAACGAGATTGTGCTGGTGAACGGGATCAACGTGCCGCAGGATACGAGGCGCGGGCATGAGGACCTGTCGCCGCCGTTTACGACGTACTACGCGCAGGTGGATGGGAACTACTGGTTTCCGGTGTATACGAAGGCCGAGGGTGTGCTGCATTTTGCGGCGCAGAATGGGGCGATGAGCCAGGATGTGCACATGCGGTCGACGGTGAAGTATACGGACTACAAGCACTTCAACTTCCACTCGACGGTGACGATCCACTATGGGGATCAGACGCTGGAGCCGGGGGCGAAGCCGGAGGATGGCAAGCAGCCGGATGGAGCGAAGCCGGATGCGACGCCGCCGCAGGCTAAGCCGGATGCCAAGCCGGAGGCGAAGAAGACACCGCAGCTCTGACCGTGGGGGCGGAGCTCAGGCGAGGGCTTCGGTGGTGGGCTCGGCTTCGATGATGTCGGTGACGTCTTCGGCGGCCTGCACGGCGTCGATGCCGTAGCGGGGGGCGAGCTCGGGGGCGAAGCGGGCGATGTCGTTGCGGAGGCGGATGAGGGAGAGGTCCTTGGCCTTGGACTCGAGCATGATGTCGACGGCGATGTCCTGGATGGAGCGCAGGAAGGTGATGGTCTCGAAGGGGTTGTTGTAGTCGGCGTGGCCGGTCCAGACGGGTGGCTGGAGGACGACCTCTTTCTTTCCGGTGTGGCGGTTCTTGCGTTTGAACTCGCGCATCTCGGTGCGGGCGCAGGAGAAGTGCATCTTGGGGCGGGCCTTCTGCGGGCCGGAGGAGGGCCAGGTGGCGCAGAAGCGGCGGAGGGTGTCGACGAGGTCGAGGCCTTCGGGGTTGAAGCACCAGTGGTGCTGGTAGTCCCAGACGCATTTGACGCCGGTGGCTTCGTGGACTTTGAGGACGTCGGCGGCGGAGTAGCGGATGTCGTCGTTTTCGAGGACAAGGCGGCGGCGCACGGGTTCGCTGAGGCGCTTCCAGGTTTGCGCCCAACGACGCCAGCCGGACTCGCGGTCGCCGTAGGCACCGCCGACGTGGACAACGAGGACGGCTTCGGGACCGCACTCCATGAGGTCGAGCATCTCGGCCTGGGAGTCGAGGTCCCACATGGATTTGCGGGTGAGGGTTTCGTTTTCGCTGTTGAGGACGATGAACTGTGAGGGGTGGAAGCTGAGGCGGATGTCGGCTTCGCGGGCGAGGCGGCCGATGCGGGCGAGGTCGGAGGCGGAGTCGCGGACCATGGTGTGGAACTGCGGCATGTCAGGGTGGGTGGCGTAGGGCGCGAGGTCGGAGGACATGCGGTACATGTGGATGCGGTGCTTGCGGAGGTAGGCGAAGATGTCGCAGAGAAAGCCAAGGGAGACGCGGAGGTGTGGACTCCCCTGCCAGCGGCGGGTGTCGTTGGACTTGAGGCCGGGCTGGCCCATGACCTTGACCGGGAAGCCGAGGCGCATGGCGTCTTGAGGGGCGCGGAGGGACGGTTGGCCTTCGAGCGCATCGCACGGCGAGAGGGGTGTGGCGTGCATGCGTTCGAGCTCGGAGGCGGCGATCTGCTTCGCGGTGACGCGTGGAGCTTTCTTGTTTGCGGATTTCTTGGCAGCTTTCTTCTTGGCGGGAGAGGTAGCTGGTGAGGGATTCGGTGCTGAGGGATTTGCTGCTGAGGGATTCGCGGATGCTCTTTTCATTCGTTCACCACCATCTCTTCGCCGAAGCCTATTTCGCGAATCCAGCGATTCCAGACTGAGGTTGGGAGGGCGCCGCCGCTGGCCTGGTTGTGGCCGAGGCCATAGCTGGTGTCGGCTTCGGGAGGGCGATGGCGGGCGAGGAACTCGATGAGGTTGACGCCGGCGGGCGCGCGGCCACTGAAGGTGACCCAGCCGGGGCGGTAGCCGGTGTTGACGCCGAAGATGACGCTCTTCGGGAAGCGGCTGCGCCACTGC
>DATLMQ010000323.1:0-3847 GCA_035537215.1 Acidobacteriaceae bacterium | reverse complement strand
CAAAGTCTTCCAAACATTGCACTTAAGGGTGGACTTAGTGTGCACAAGGATGGACTTTGTGTGCGCAAAGCGGACCGGAAGGTGTGCCAAGTCCACCTCGGGGAGCCTGAGAGGGAGCTCTCATGGAGAGCGCACCCACTTCCAGTGTAGCGAATCCGCATCTCCGAATATGCAACGCTATCTGCTTCCTTTTCCTGTAGTTACGCATTCATGGGCTTGACAAGGATGGAGTGCGGGCCGATTCCGCGGCAAGGTTCGATTCTGGATCAGCGGCAGTTGCGCGTCAGGTGCCGAGCTCTCTGAGCCAAGGTAGAGGCGGCCCCGATGCGCGGAAGATCCAAGAAAGCTGAGCGCAGGAACGGAGAACGTTGGTCCGGACGGCCGATCCATGTAGGATGGCTGCCGAGCTGTCTGACAGATTCGGCGAGGTGGTACATGCGTTTTTGGGCGTGGGCGGGAGTGGCGCTGTTGGCTGGGCGAACGCTGGGAGCGCATGCGGCAAAGACGTGCGACGTGCGGCAGTTCGGCGCAAAGGGCGATGGAGCGAGCAAGGATACGGCGGCGATCCAGAAGGCCATCGATGCGTGTGTGGGCGGCGGAACGGTACGGCTAGCGGGCGGCACGTTTGTGAGCGGGCCGATTGTGCTGAAGTCGGGGGTGACCCTGTACGTAGGTACGGGGGCGACGCTGTTGGGATCGCCCGACCGGGCGGATTACCCGAAGGCCACGTTTGCACGGCACGACACGGTGCAGGCGCTGGTGAGCGCGACGAACGCGGAAGATGTGACGATCACGGGCGGGGGCGTGATCGACGGCAATGGACATGTGTGGTGGGAGTATGTGCGCGGGGTGAAGGACGCGGGGGTGCTGGGCAACGATCATCCGCGGCCGATGGGAGTGGTATTCGACCACACGAGGCATGTGCGGATGGAGAACATCACGGTGCAGAATGCGGGGTTCTGGCAGATTGTGCCGTACTATGCGGACGATCTGACCTTTAGAAACATGAAGATACTGGCTCCACACTCGCCCAATACGGATGCCATCGATCCGTTTTCGAGCTCAAATGTCGTCATCGATCACGTGTTTTCAAGCGTTGGAGACGACAATATCGCGATTAAATCGGGTGCTATCAACTCGCCCGGGCCGGATGCTCCGTCTAGGAACATCACGATTACGGACTGCACGTTTGAGAACGGACATGGGCTTTCGATCGGGAGCGAGGTGGCGGGAGGGGCGCAGAATATTCACGCGGAGCGGATCCACTTCAAGGGAACGGACCAGGGGATCCGGATCAAGGCGAATCGCGACCGCGGGGCGGATGTGTCGAACCTCAGCTTCAAGGACATCGACATGGTGGATGTGAAGACGGCGATTCTGATCAGCGAGTACTACCCGAAGGTGTTTCCGGAGGGTGAGGTGGAGGGGGCGCCGGTGACGCGGCTGACGCCGCTGTTCCACGACATCCTGATCGAGAATGTGAAGGCGACGGGGGCGAAGGTGGCGGGGGTGATCGTGGGTCTTCCGGAGGCTCCGGTGAAGAACCTGATCCTGCGGAATGTGCACCTGGAGGGGCAGGCGGGGATGAAGATCGCCTACGCGCAGGTGACGTTCGATCACGTGGACGTGCAGGCGGCTGAGGGGGAGCCGATCACTATTTCGCGGAGCGCGAAGGTGGCGGGCAAGTAAGGATCCGACGGGCATAGACTGGGGCCGTGCGAGTTTTGTGGCGTGCGGCCCTTGTACTTTGCGTGGGCGCGGGTGTGGGTGTGCTGGCGGCGCATGGGGTGTTGGACCATGCGCGGGCGGTGGGCGAGGCAGGGCCGCAGGCGCAGCTGACGGCGTGGATGGCGGGGCTGTTCGCGGGCGGCGCGGCGGGGGTGGTGGTGCTTCTGATGACTGTGTTCAGGCGACGTCGATAGGGAGCAGGAGAGCTTCGGCTTCGGCGGTGGTGAGCCCAGCGAGGCGGAGCGTCTTGGAGCGGCTGGTGTGGCCGGTGAGCAGGGCGATGCTGGTCCGGGGAATGCGGAGGCGCTCGGCGAGAAAGGCGATGAGGGCGGCGTTGGCGCGGGCCTGGGTGGGTGGGGTGGTGAGGGAGACCTTCAGGGCGTCGGCGTGAGTGCCGGTGACGGCGTTGCGCCGGGCGCCGGGGTGCACGCGGACCGAGAGCGTGCAACCGCCGGGGGCGGGGCGGAGGATGGCGCCGGAGGAGTGGAGGCTTGCCACGATGTTCATGGCTCAGGCGTAGGTGCGCTTGCCGAAGAGGGCGGTGCCGATGCGGACGGTGGTGGAGCCTTCCTCGATAGCGACGCGGAAGTCATTGGACATGCCCATGGAGAGTTCGGTGAGGGTGGGGTGCTGGGGCTGGAGCTCGTCGCGCAGCTGCCGAAGGTGGCCGAAGAAGGGGCGGGCGGTCTCGGGGTCGGTGCTCCAGGGGGGGACGGTCATGAGTCCCCGGGGGCTGAGGTTGGCGAAGGGGCGAAGGCCCTCGAGGAAGGCGGGGAGCTCTTCGGGCGGGAGGCCGTGCTTGGTGTGCTCGGGGGAGAGCTTGACTTCGATCAGGACAGGGAGGGTCTTGCCGAGGGCCTCGGCCGCGGCGTTGAGGCGGGCGGCGGTCTTGAGAGAGTCGAGGGTGTCGACGGCGTGGAAGAGCTCGGCGGCCTTGGAGGTCTTGTTGTTCTGGAGGGGGCCGATGAGGTGCAGCTGGAGGCCTTCGAGGGCAGCGATCACGGGGAGCTTGGACTGGGCTTCCTGGACGCGGTTTTCGCCGAAGAGGCGATGGCCGGCGGCATGGGCTTCGAGGATGGCTTCGGCGGGGTGGACCTTGCTGACGGCCATGAGGGCGACGGTGGAGGGGTGGCGGCCGGCGTGGGCGCAGGCGTCGGCGATCTCGTTGCGGATGCGCTCGAGGTTGGCGGCGATGGACATCGCTTCAAGTGTACGGGGGCGGGGTCTTGCAGAGCCGGGCGGAGGTTGAGGCGGGCAGGGCCGGGGCTGAAGCCCCTTTGCTTCGGCCGTAGGTGTTCAGCGGGCTGAAGCCCGCTGCTAGTCCGTGAGTTGTTGGGGGTAGACCGTCAGCTTTTTGTCGGGACGTAGTGGAAGCTGGGATCGAAGCCGGTTCGGCGGGGCGGTGGTGGGCTTAGGGGTGGGGCGGGGTCGGGGTTTTGTCGGACTCGGGGGAGGTGGACTGGTGCTCGGCAGCGCGGGCGGCGGCGTCGATGTCGTGAGTGGCGAGGCGGGCTACCTTTTCGCGGTGCTTGCGGATGTAGTGGGCGGCTAGGTCGGGGTAGAACTCGCGGATGGAGGAGAAGATGACGTCGCGCATGGTGGCGTAGCCGAACTTCTCGGCGAGGACGGCGAAGTCGGTAGCTCCGGTGGGGTAGTACTGGCGGGAGATGACCTGGGTGAGGACCTTGCCGCCGAGGCCGGCGATGTTGGGGGTCTGGCGTCCGCCGTAGGTGCGAGCGACGCCCTGGCGGCTGATGACATAGAGCTCGCGAACGGCGATGGAGTGGCCGTGGCCGAGGGGGTAGAAGCGGGTGTCTTCGTGGAGCAGGCTGGGGAGGAGCCAGGCGGAGAGATAGGTGCCGTCGGTTTTGTCGAGAAAGCCGCGCCAGGTGTAGGCGTAGAAGCCGGGGACCCCTTTTCCGAGGGCGGGGTGCTCGTTGAGGCCTTCGGCGCTGATGGAAGTGAGGCCCAGAAAGATGAACGAGGAGTAGTCGAAGGCCTGGTGGGTGGCGACTTTGAAGTTGTATGCCCAGCCCGGGGGGTGGGGTTTGGAGCCCGCGGAGACGGAGCGGAAGTTCGGCATGAAGCCGAGGATGCGTTGGGGCTGCTGGCGCTCCAG
>DATLMQ010000322.1:0-3872 GCA_035537215.1 Acidobacteriaceae bacterium | reverse complement strand
AGGGCGGATCGTGGAGCGGGGGACGCACGAGGAGCTGTATGCGATGGGCGGGCGATACTTCGATCTCTACACGCGCCAGCATGGGTTGGAGACGAACCTGTTTCTTGCGCCGGGCGAGGGCGACGGCGGGGTAGCGGAGCCGGTCGAGTCGTAGACCGGGGCTGACCCGCCGCCGTGGCGTGGGATCAGGAAGAGAGCTTCTTCTCGGCGCCGAGCTCGCGGAGGAGGAAGGCGTCGTCGAAGGCGATTTCCTTGAGGTAATCGTAGCGGCCGGAGGCTCCGCCGTGGCCGGCGTCCATGTTGATGTGCAGCAAGAGGGGCGTGTCGTTGGTTTTGAGGGTGCGGAGTTTGGCGACGTACTTGGCGGGCTCCCAGTACATGACCTGCGAGTCGTTGAGGCTGGTTTTGACGAGCATGGCGGGGAAGGGCCCGGGGCGGAGGTTGTCGTAGGGGGAGTAGCTGCGCATGTAGGCGAAGGCGTCGGGCTCGTTGGGATTGCCCCACTCTTCTTACTCGCCGACGGTGAGGGGGAGCGAGGCGTCGAGCATGGTGTTCATGACGTCGACAAACGGGACGTGGGAGAGGACGGCGCGGAAGAGGGAGGGATGGCCGTGAGCCTGGCTTTGCTCGAGGGCGAGGTTGACGACGGCGCCCATGAGCAGGCCGCCGGCGGATCCGCCTTCGATGGCGACGCGGGTCGGGTCGCCGTAGCCTTCGCGGGTGAGGAACTGGACGGCTTCGATGAAGTCGGTGAAGGTGTTGCGCTTCTGCATCATCTTGCCGGCGTCGTGCCAGGGGTCACCGAGTTCGCCACCGCCGCGGATGTGGGCGTAGGCGACGACGAGGCCGCGGTCGAGCAGGGCCAAGCGCGAGGCGGAGAAGCCGAGCGGAAGCGGATAGCCGTAGCTGCCGTAGCCGTAGACGTAGAGCGGGCGTGTGCCGTCCTTGCGGAAGGCGGCTTCCGGAGTCTGGCGGTAGACGAGGGAGATGGGGACGCCGGTACCGTCGGCGGCTTTGAACCAGAGGCGCTCGGATTTGTAGAGCGAGGCGTCGAAGCCGCCGGGAACCTCCTGCTGCTTGAGGAGAGTCGACTCGGCGGTGGCGACGTCGTAACGGAAGACGGAGGAGGGGCGGACCAGGGACTGGTAGCCGTAGCGGAAGGTGGAGGCGTTGAAGTCGCGGTTGATCTCGCTGAAGGCGGTGTAGGCGGGGTCGGGGAAGCGGATGTCGCGGGGGCTGACGGGACGGCCGTCGGAGTCGAGGGAGAAGACGCGGAGGACGGGCAGGCCGCGCTCGCGGTAGGTGGCCACCATGAAGCTCGCGAAGAGATCGAAGTCTTCGAGGGGAGCGTCCTTGTGCTCGGGCAGCAGCTCCTGCCAGCTCTCACGACCGGTGGCGGAGACGGGTGTGCGGAAGAGGCGGAACTGTTCGGCGTCGCGGTTGGAACGGATGTAGAAGAAGCCGTCGCGGTGGTCGACCGAGTACTCCTCGTCGTCGATGCGGGGGGCGATGAGACGGAAGGCTGCCTGGGGTGTGGAGCTGTCGAGGAACCAGCTTTCGCTGGTGGTGTGGCTGCCGGCGCCGAGGATGAGAAAGCGGCGGTCGCGGGTGCGGCCGATGCCGATATTGAAGCGCTCGTCGGGTTCGTGGAAGACCTCTGCGTCCTGGGCTGAGGGGTCGCCGAGGAGGTGGCGGAAGAGGCGGTCCTGGCGCTTGGTCTGGTCGTCCTCGGTGGTGTAGAAGAGGGTGCGGGAGTCGGCGGCCCAGGCGAGCGAACCGACGCGCTCGGCGGTGTCGGCGAGGGTGTCGCCGGTGGTGAGGTCCTTGAGGTGGAGGGTGTACTGGCGGAAGCCGGTGTTGTCGGTGGTGTAGGCGAGCAGGCGGCCGTCGGGACTGACGCTGCTGTCGCCGAGCGCCATGAAGGGCTGGCCTTCGGCGAGCTCGTTGATGTCGAGGATGACGATCTCTTCAGCTTGGCCGGGGCTGGTTTCGGAGGGAACAGGGCGGCGGCAGAAGCGGGGATATTGGCGGCCTTTTTCGGTGCGTGAGAGGTACTCCCAGCTGCCGTCGCGGAAGGGGACGGAGACGTCGTCTTCCTTGATGTGGGAGAGGATCTCTTCGTAGAGCTCCTTCTGCAGGGCTTCGGTGCCGGCCATGATGGCGGCGGTGTAGGCGTTCTCGGCTTCGAGGTAGGCGGTGACGCGAGGGCTGCCTTTGTCACGCATCCAGGCGAAGTCGTCGCGGAGCTCGGTGTTGTGGATGGGGGTGACGCGCGGATCGCGTTCGGCGAGGGGTGGCTGGAGGAGCGAAGTGGTGGGCATAAAGTCTCTCGATTTCTAAGGATACAGAGCGGGGCGGAGCTGCGGATGCAACGCGGAGTGTGGCGGGCGGCCTCTCACCTGAGGTACAGGCATTGATGCGCGGCCCTGCCGCGCCCGGAGAACGACCATGAAGAAGATGACTCACATGATGTGCTGTCTCGCCTTGGGCGCGACAGCGATGATCCCGTCGCAGGCGAAGGCGCAGGCGACCGATGACGATAAGAAGTTCCTGGCTAAGGCTTCGCAGGCGAACTTCGACGAGGTGAAGCTGGGTGAGTTTGCGCAGAGCAAGGCGACCAATCCCGCGGTGAAGGCGTTCGCCAAGAAGATGGTGACGGACCACACGATGCTGGACAAGAAGATGAAGCCGTTCGCCACGTCGTGGGGGATCAATCCGCCAACCGGGTTGAGCCCGGACGCGCAGAAGATGTACGACAAGCTGAAGGATAAGTCGGGGGCGGACTTCGACAAGGAGTACATCAGCGAGATGGCCGACGACCACGGACATGATCTGGATGAGTTCACCACAGAGGTGAAGGACACCAAGGATGCGAAGTTCAAGACCGCCGTGGAGCAGGGCAAGAGTGTCGTAGCGGCTCACAAGAACATGGCCTACGACCTGAAGAAGAAGATGTAGGCGACGACCGAAAACAAAGCTGGATAAGCGAGAGAAAAGGGCTGCGTGGCGGGAGTAGGACTCTCCGGCGCAGCCCTTCTTGCGTCCAGTTCTGCCGTTCTGGCCTGTTGTTGGTGGGATGAAAATGAGCGGCAAAGAGTAAGCAGCGGGAGTGGATGGCGTGCAACGTCGATGAAGAGCGAAGTGCTCTATTACAGCGAACGATGCACGTAAACACCCGGCCCGGTAGGGGTCAGGAGGCCCTCGAATGAAAAAGATCCTATGTGTGGCAGCTCTAGGCTGCGCGACCATCTTGACCAATGCTTCTGCACGCGCACAGAACGACCAGGATAAGACGTTTCTGGCAACCGCATCGCAGAGCGATTTCAATGAGATCAAGCTCAGTCAGCTGGCGGCAGACAAGGCAAGTGATGCCGACGTGAAGATGTTTGCGCAGAAGATGGTGACCGATCACCAGATGCTTGAGCAGAACATGAAGCCGTTCGCGGACCAGTGGGGTGTGACGCCGGCGACGTCTCTGGACACCAAGCACCAGGCGCTGTACGACCAGATGAGCGGGCTTTCGGGGAAGGATTTCGACAAGGCGTACATGAAGGCGATGGACGAGGACCATCACGTGGCGCAGACGGACTTCGTCTCCGAGAAGCAGCTTACGAAGAATAAAGAGTTCAAAACACAGGTTTCGGCGGGCGAAAAGATCGTTTCGGGCCACACGAAGATGGCTGACCGGCTGTGTGGAAAGCTTGGCGTGAGCCTTCCCGCGGGCGCTACCGGTGCCACCGGAGTCGGCTCCTCGACGATGTAAATGCTTGTTTTTATGACGAAAAAAGAGCCCTAGAGCGTGCTTTAGGGCTCTTTTATTGCATTTTTAGGCCTCTAAGAGGCGCATGTTCCGGAACACGGGGGTGGGACGG
>DATLMQ010000321.1:0-7418 GCA_035537215.1 Acidobacteriaceae bacterium | reverse complement strand
TGTGCTGATGTCACTGACACATGAAGGCGCGCTCCCTGCTATGGGGTTGAGTACGCCACCAGAGGAACAGAGTGCGCGAGAGCACTCGAGCGAAGCGGCCACGCATGTGCTGTACGGTGTGGTGGCGGAGCGCGTGCGAAGCCTGGTGCGTGGGATGCTGGGATAGTCGGGGCGGCGTGCGTCGGTGCAGGGACCGGAAGGGATCTGGGTTCACGAACGCCGTTCCGTTTCGAGGCATCAATCAGGCAGGCGAAACGTTTTATGAGATGAGAGGATCTGCTGCATCGAGCAGGAGTGAGGACCCGTTGCGGGACTACACTCGACCGGATGCGGGACAGAAGTAGATCTCAACCGATGCTCTCTGCGACCGAACGCCAGGGTCAACCCAAGCGCGTTGTGATTGCGGGGGCAGGCCCCGGTGGACTGGCGGCGGCACTTCTGCTGCAACGTTGTGGCGTGCAGGTGACGGTACTGGAAAAGAGTGCGCGCGTTGGCGGACGCACGGCGACCCTGGAGCAGGATGGATTTCGCTTCGACATAGGGCCGACGTTCTTTCTGTACCCGCGCGTGCTTCGAGAGATCTTCGCGGATGCAGGGTACTCGCTGGAACGCGAAGTCCCGATGCGGCGGCTGGATCCGCAGTACCGGCTGATCTTCGGCTCCGGCGGGCAGCTGGATGCAACGCCCGACGTGGAGCGGATGGAGCGCGCGATCGGGGCGATCTGTCCTGAAGATGCCGTGAACTTCCGACGATTTTTGCAGCACAATCGCACGAAGCTGGAGAGCTTTCTGCCATTCCTCGAGGCGCCATTCGAGAGCTGGCGCGATCTGCTGGATCCGAAGATGATGCGGCTTCTGCCGCTGCTGAAACCATGGCTATCGCTGGATGGAGACTTACGAACACACTTCAAGGACGAGCGGATTCGGCTTGGGTTCAGCTTCCAATCGAAGTACCTGGGGATGAGTCCGTTCCGCTGCCCTTCCCTGTTCTCGATTCTGTCGTTTCTTGAGTACGAGCACGGGGTGTTTCATCCGATAGGCGGCTGCGGTGCTGTGACAGCAGCTATGGCGCGTATCGCCACGGACATGGGCGTGGAGATCGCGCTGGAAGAGCCAGTGGAAGAGGTGCTGGTGGAGAACGGACAGGCTGTGGGCGTGCGCACGGCCAAGCGTCGCATCGCGGCGGACGCGGTTGTGATGAACGCCGACTTTGCGGACGCCATTCGGCGGCTGCTGCCGACGAAGTACCGGCGTCGCTGGACGGATGCTCGCATCGCTTCGAAGAAGTTTTCATGTTCCACGTTCATGATGTATCTCGGGATCGAAGGGGGCCTGGAGGATGTGGCGCATCACACCATTTTCCTGGCGAAGGACTACCGTCAGAATCTGCGCGATATCGAGGAGTTACACCAGCTTTCGAAGGATCCTTCGTTCTACGTGCAGAACGCGTCGGTGACGGATTCGACTTTGGCTCCGAAGGGCCATTCAACGCTTTATGTGCTGCTGCCGGTAACGCATGAGAGCACGTCTGTGGACTGGGATCGCGAGCAGCCGAGGTTCAGAGAGTTGGCCTTCCGGCAGCTGGGACAAATTGGGATTCCTGATCTGCAGTCGCGGATACGGACGGAGCGAATTGTGACTCCGGCGGGCTGGCAAGAGGACTTCGGGCTGCATAAGGGAGCCACGTTTTCGATGGCCCACTCGCTCGGACAAATGCTGCATCGGCGTCCGCACAATCGCTTCGAGGATGTGCGCGGAATGTACCTGGTGGGCGGCGGAACACACCCGGGTTCGGGGCTGCCGGTGATCTTCCAATCAGCACGGATCAGCTCTCGCCTACTGCTTGAGGATCTAGGGCTCGAACCGCAATGGAATACGTCAGGAGAGGTCACGTTCGGTGACGATCTGATGCAGGTGGCTTCATGAGAGCGGGGCCTGCCGAAGCGCAACGATTGTGGGCGGCGAGTCCGTTGCGAGAGCGTCTGCGTGTCCTTCGCGGAGCGCGTCACCTGATGGCGGGGCGGGCGCAGGAGATCGCCCAAGCAATCTCGCCGGATCTCGCGCGCAGCGGTGCGGACACGCTTGTGAGCGAGTTGTTGCCGCTACTGGACGCATGCCGATTTCTAGAGAAAGAGGCCGGCCATGTGCTGCGCACGCGGAGATTGAAACGGAAGGGACGACCGTTCTGGTTGCGTGGAGTGACCGCCGAGATTCAGCGCGTGCCGATAGGCCATGTGCTGGTGATCGGGCCTTCGAACTTTCCGCTGTTTTTGTCCGGGGTGCAGGTGCTCCAAGCCCTCGCGGCGGGAAATCGTGTGACCTGGAAGCCCGGAGAAGGCGGAGGGCGGATCGCGGAGCTCGTCGCCAAATGTCTGCGAGAGGCTGGGCTGCCTCAGGAGTTGCTGCGCGTCACGGAGGCGAGTATCGAGGCAGGGCAGAAGGCCCTGACGGACGGAGCAGACAAGGTAGTCTTCACGGGCTCGGGCAAGGCGGCCCGGAACGTGCTCGGGACCCTGGGCGAGAGGGCGATCCCCACAGTGGCGGAGCTTTCGGGAGCGGACGCCGTCATTGTGCTGCCGTCGGCAGATCTGGAACGTGCCGCGAAGGGCCTTGCGTTTGGACTTCGATTCAACGGAGCGGCGGTGTGCATGTCCCCGCGGCGATTGATCGCAGACGCAACCACACTTGCCCTGCTGCGGCCGCTGTTGGAGCGAGAGATGGCCACGGTACCTGAAGTGGGCATCCCTCGAAGTGAGGGGGAAAGGCTCCGTGAGCTGGTGAGCGAGGCTGTGGCAGGAGGCGCCACGGTGCGTGGGCATGTGGAGCCTGCCGCGCAAGCTCCCCTGCTGATCTGGGGTGCAACCCCGGAGCTGCGTCTCGCGCGTACCGACATCTTCGCGCCGGTGCTGGCGATCATTGAAGTGTCTTCGAGGGACAAGGTACCGGGTGTCGTAGCGCAGTGCCCACTGGCGTTAACCGTGGCGATTTTCGGAGACGAAGATGAGGCGCGCCGGCTGAGTGAGCAGCTTTCGACAGGAACGGTGCTCATCAACGATCTGATCGTGCCTACGGCCGATCCGCGCGTGCCGTTCGGAGGACGCGGAGCGAGTGGCTATGGCGTGACTCGAGGTGCGGAGGGTCTGCTGGAGATGACGGCTATACGAAGTGTGCTGGTAAGGCGGGGCAGGTCGCTGAGACACTTTACCGCGACGACGGAAAGCGACTTCGAGGTTTTCTCGGAGCTGATTGCAGCGGTGCACGGCGGGGGCTGGCGTTCGCGTGCCAAGGCTGTGCGGCAACTCGTCTCCATCGTGGTGGCACGGGTACGGGGACGAGAGACAACCGAGGACACTCGCACGCGTGGGACCTCCGACGCTGCGAAGCCAATGGAGCATGCGCGATGAAGGTAGGAGTGATCGGATCGGGCCTGGCGGGGCTCGCTGCGGCCTGTACCCTGGCCGCGCGCGGGCATGAAGTAGAGGTGTTTGAAAAGAACGACTGGCTTGGCGGCAAGGCTGCGCAGTTGAGCGAACAGGGCTTTCGCTTCGACATGGGCCCCACCATTCTGATCCAGCCATCGGTGCTGCGGCGCATCTTCGCCGAGGCAGACCGGAAGATGGAAGACTATTTGACGATGGCGCGCCTAGATCCGCAGTGGCGCTGCTTTTTCGAGAGCGGATCCGTGATCGACCTGAAGGATGATCAAAACGCGATGCAGGCGGACCTGGAGGCACGCTGGCCGGGTATGGGAGCTCGCTATCACAGCCTGCTGGAGCTCTCGCGAGAGCTGCACGGTATCAGCGACCGGTTCTTCTTCTGGCGGTCGATCGGCACGATGCGGGACACCTTCGACATCAACGGCGCCTTCGATCTGAAAGTCCTGCGGGATGTCCTGAAGATGCGGCTCGGTAAAACTGTCGCGGGCACGATTCGCGAGTTCATCCAGGATCCCGACACAGCGCAGATGCTGGATCACATCGTGCAGTATGTGGGTTCGTCTCCAGATGCGTCGCCGGCGATTCTCACGGCCATCGGCTCGATGCAAATAGACGAAGGCATCTGGTATCCACTGGGTGGCACGCGCTCGGTGCCCGAGGCGTTGGTGAAGCTTGGGACGGAGCTGGGCGTGCGCTTCCACACCGGCGTGGATGTCACACGATTGCTGATGGAGCAGCGCGGCAGCCAGGATACCGTCACGGGGTTTGTCACCACCGATGGAACGAGGCACAGGTGTGACGCTGTTGTCTCCAATGAGGATGCGGTGCGAACGCATCGTGAGCTGCTTCGTGGAACAGCGGCAGCGCGTGCGTTCGAACACAAGCGTAGCTACGAACCGGCGTGCTCGGGTGTGGTGCTCTATCTGGGTCTGAACAGGCGATATGAGCATCTGGCGCATCACGACTTCGTGTTCTCGCGGGATCCGCACGAAGAGTTTCACGCGATTTACGACCGGGGAGAGCCGGCGCCCGATCCTACGTGCTATCTGGCCTGCACTGCAGCTACAGATCCGACGAGTGCACCTGCGGGGGGAGAGGCCATGTACGTGCTGGTGCATACGCCTTATTTGCGGCCGCATCATGACTGGTCGAAGATGCTGCCGCGGTACCGCCAGGTGATCCTGGACAAGCTGAAGCGGACGGCGGGCTGCCGTGACATTGAGGAACGCATTGTTTATGAGCGCTCGTTGACGCCGCAGGATATTCACGATCGGTACCGTGTGCTGAATGGAGCGATCTATGGGTTGAGTTCACATGGCCGGCTCCAGGGCGCCTTCAAGCCGGCGAACCGTACCCGGGACGTTGCTGGGCTGTACCTGGCAGGGGGCGCAGCGCATCCTGGGCCGGGCATGCCGATGGTGCTTATGTCGGGATGGATTGCGGCCGATGCGCTGGATTCTGATGCGACGGGAGCTGCGGGCCTCGATACAACTACACGGCCCGGGACGAGGCAGGGAGTGGAGCAGATGGCATGAGGATTCCTCCGGCCGGTCTGGAGCTCGCATCCTACGGGGGTAGGTCTTATGCCCCTCGAACCGGAACTGCCCGTCATCTCCAGTCTGACGTTGCGTTTGTTCGCGCGCATTGTGCGACGCTATTTTAAGCGGCACTTCCGCTCGGTGATGACGCAGAACGCTGACAGGCTGAGGCACTCCACGGGACCGCTGATCGTTTTCGGGAACCATGCTTCGTGGTGGGACCCGCTGCTGCTGGTGCTGCTGGCCCGGACGCTTCTGCCCAAGCAGCGGCACTATGCGCCTATCGATGCGGCAGCGTTGAAGCGTTATCCGATTCTGGGCAAGCTGGGCCTCTTTCCCGTGGACGTGAACACGTCGAAGGGTGCGGCACAGTTTCTTCGGACCGCACGCGCTGTGTTGCGCGAAGGCTCTGTTCTATGGATCACACCACAGGGACGGTTGGCCGATCCGCGAGAATTCCCGCTGCGGTTCCGCCCGGGCCTGGCGGCGCTGGCAGCGCGTTTCCCGGAGGTGCCACTGCTACCGATGGCCGTGGAGTATACGTTTTGGGACGAGAGGCTGCCGGAGACGCTGGTGCGGTTTGGGGAGCCGCTCTACGGAGATTCAGAGTTCCCCAGTGAGCGCCTGAATCCTCAGCTTGAAGGCGCGCTGGCAGCCGAGATGCTAGAACTGCAGAAGATCTCGTGTCTGCGCGATCCGAGCGCTTTCGAAACATTGATGACCGGAGGCCGGGGCACGGGGGGCCTTTACGGATGGAGCCGCAGACTTCGGACTCTGCTCACGAGAAAACAAGTCCCGCTGGATCATGCGGATCGTATGCGGCTGCTGTGATTGCCAAGGTTCAACCCTCTTACACGCGGAAATGACGGGTGATGATGCTGCTTGTTCTCGAGTTGGCCATGGTGGCGTGCGCGCTCGCGCCGGCGGTCATGTTCTGCTTTAACCTGCGCCGCTATCGTGAGCCGCCGACTGCAGTCGGAACTGTGGAGATCTCTGTGCTCATTCCGGCACGAGATGAGGAACGGAACATTGAGGCATGTCTGCAACATGTGCTTCGGAGCCACGATGTGAAGCTGGAGGTGCTGGTGATGGACGATGCTTCGTCCGATGCTACCGGCGCGCTTGTGCACACGATGGCCGCGACTGATAAGAGGATTCGCCTGTTCAGGAACGATCGCCTTCCTTCTGGGTGGAATGGGAAACAGCACGCCTGTTGGGTGCTGGCGCGGCATGCTCGGTTTCCGCTGCTGCTGTTTCTGGATGCGGACGTGCGAATCACGCCGGATGCGGTGGTCCGTTGCGCCGCGGCATTGCGTAGACCCGATCGCAGAATCTCGCTAGTGTCGGGCTTTCCGCGGCTGATCACCGGCGGATGGATGGAACGTCTACTGCTGCCGCTGATTCACTTCGTTCTGCTCGGATTTCTGCCGATGCGGTTCATGCAATCGACAACCAGGGAGACCCTAGGAGCGGGTTGTGGGCAGTTCCTGCTAACGCGGCGTGAAGAATACTTCCGGGCTGGGGGACACGCCGCAATCCGTGAGACCCGGCATGACGGTCTGCGGCTCC
The DNA here is from genome assembly GCA_035537215.1 of Acidobacteriaceae bacterium. Lineage (GTDB taxonomy): Bacteria > Acidobacteriota > Terriglobia > Terriglobales > Acidobacteriaceae > Granulicella. The sequence goes on along the minus strand of DATLMQ010000321.1, from coordinate 874 downwards.
CGCAACTGTTTCGGCATCATGGGCTTGCGACGGACCTTGTAGACCTGACCGCGTTTGCCGAGGTGAGGATGTATGACTCCGCCGGCGCGGTCTGGAGCGGCTTGAGCAAGAATGCCACCGAGGGCATAGCGGCGCCTCGGCGGATCCTGCCATTCACGCTGATTCTGTTTCTAGGGCAGGTGCTGCCGTTCATCATCGTGGCCACTGTTGTGGTGTACGCCGTTCTGCGGCGGCTCGGAGGACCGGGCTGGGGGATGCACGGCAGCCCGAGCGTCCGAGGTGGGATGCTGGGGCTCGGGGCTGCAGCGCTGTTGGGAGCGGCCGCGGGTTATGGGACGCGCTTGGCTGCGGTGTCCCGCTTTCGGCAGCCGCTGGATTCCGCTCTGCTGCACCCGCTCGGGGTCTCCGTCTTTCTGCTGCTGGAGTGGACGGCCCTGCTGCGCGAATTGGCGGGCAAGCCGATCGCATGGAGGCAGCGGCAGTACTCAACGGAAAGCGGCGAGGAGGTCCACGGATCCTACGAGGATGTAAGCGGTTAGCGCTGCGGCTCGGCCCGGCCGTCCATAACCTGAAGAACAGGCTGCCGCTGCCGATCCAGAAGGATCGTGCCCGTGAGAGGGGTGGAAGGCTGGCGGGAGAGCCAGGGAAGAACTCCCATGAACCGTGGGTCGAGGAGCGTCACCACAACGCCTCCCGGCGATGCGGGCTGCTCATGTTCAGCTGCGACCTGCTCGAAAGCTCCAGGGGAGCGGTCAACGGTGAGGATGGGCATGGGCGACCAGTCCAGGTACGCCCGACCGAGGGGAGTGGCCTGGGCGGCCAAAATCTCCGGGGTGGGCTCGCCTTTTCTGAAGGTGCCTTCGGTTGCCAGGAT
>DATLMQ010000320.1:0-10859 GCA_035537215.1 Acidobacteriaceae bacterium | reverse complement strand
GCATCGCCTCCTTGTGCGCTCCCGTGCTCATACAGCCGCGCATACTCTCCGGCCCATCCCACACCGTCATCGTCCAGAACGTCCAGCTCCGATCCGTCAGCACCGCCCCCTCCCGGAATCCCGCCGCCGCCTTCACCTGCTGCAGCGTCCGGTACGTGTCCCACAGAAACGCGGGCAGAAATCGCATCGACCGGACTCGCAATCGCGTCACGCTCACCAACGGCATCGGCTCGCTCCTCCTTGCCACCGTCCACGCAGCTCATCCGCCCGCGCCCGCACAACGCCCTACAGCACCTCCGCCGCGAACAGATCCTCCATCGTCTCCCGCCGCCGGATCAACCGCGCCTCTCCACCCTCCACCAGCACCTCCGCCGGCCGCACCCTCGTGTTGTAGTGCGAGCTCAGGCTCATCCCGTAGGCCCCCGCATCCAGCAGCGCCACCAGGTCGCCCGCCCGCAGCTCCTCCACCTCGCGATCCCGCGCAAAGAAGTCTCCGCTCTCGCACACCGGCCCCACCACATCGGCCACCTCGGTCGCGCGCCCCTTGCGTTCCACCGGCACAATCTCGTGGTGCGCCCCGTACAGCGCCGGCCGGATCAGGTCATTCATCCCCGCATCCGTAATCACAAACCGCTTCGTCCCGTTCTGCTTCGTGTACAGCACCCGGCTCAGCAGCGCTCCCGCCTGCGCAATCAGAAACCGCCCCGGCTCCAGCAGCAGATGCACGCCCGCTCCCTGCAGCGCTCCGCGAATCGCCGTCGCATACTCCGCCACCCGCGTCGCCGGATCGAACGCCGCTCGCCCATACTCGATCCCGAACCCGCCGCCCGCATCCACGAACTCCATCCGCAGACCATCCGCGCGCAGCTCCTCCACCAGCCCCCGCACCCGCGCCAGCGCCTCCGCAAACGGCCGCGTATCCCGTATCTGCGACCCGATGTGTACGCTCACGCCCGCCGGCTCAATCCCGTCCAGCTCCGCCGCCCGCGCATACACCGCCCGCGCCCGCTCGATCGCAATCCCGAACTTGTGCTCCCGCAGCCCCGTCGAAATATACGGGTGCGTCTCCGCAAACACATCCGGATTCACCCGCAGCGCGATCCTCGCCACACGTCCGCTCACCTGCGCCCGCTCCGCCAGCAGCTCCAGCTCCGCCTCGCTCTCCACGTTGAACAGCAGGATCCCGGCCTCCAGCGCCGCATCCATCTCCCACGCCTGCTTGCCCACGCCCGAGAACACCACCCGCCTCAGCGCCTCAGGCGCCGCCCGGCGCACCCGCTCCAGCTCCCCGCCCGACACAATGTCGAACCCGCATCCCATCCCCGCCAGCACCCGCAGCAGCGCCAGCGACGAGTTCGCCTTCACCGCATAACAAACCGTGTGCTCCGTTCCCTCGAACTCGCGCCCCAGCATCCGCACGCGCTCGCGCACATCATCGGCCGAGTACACATAGAGCGGCGTCCCATACAGCTCCGCCAGCTCCGTCAGCTCCACCTCGCCGCAGCGCAGCCGGCCGTCCGTATATCGATAGGGTCTCGGTGCAGGAAACTCGTTCACGAAGGCGTCACACCCGTCGCCTGCGGCAGCATGTACGTCCCGTTCGGCATCACGATCCACGCAATCACGTAAGCAATGATCGGCGTTCCCGCCCCCAGCAGCACCGCCAGGCAAAGCACCAGCCGCACCAGCACCGGCTCCCATCCGTAGTGCTGCGCAAATCCGGCGCACACACCCGCGATCACACGCCCTCGCCGGGGCCGCTCCAGCCGCGTCCGTACCGGCGCTCCTGTCTCACTCGCCACAGGCCTCCCGCATACGCTGCAGAACTTCGCTCCGTCACTTACGCCCGTGCCGCACACCGGACAAACCATTGCATCCTCCTCAAGATCACATCTTCCCATACGTGTCCTGAGCCCGCGTGGTTCCACCCCCTCGATCTCGCGCATCACTTCCCCACATACGGCGTCTTCATGTACTTCCGCGCCGCCTCCGCCTGCGTCTGGTCCCCTCCCGGAGCCGCCGCCAGCGCATACATCTTCACCGCCTGCCCGCGCTCATGCAGCAGGTCGAACACCTGTCCCGCATTCATCTGCGCCCGCTTCCGCACCCAGTCGCTGCAGTTCGGCTGGCTTGCCGCCTGCACATACGACTCCGCCGCCTCCTTCAGCTGGTTGTACCCGCGCTCGGTCTCCGCCAGCCCGAACCACGCCATCTGCAGCCGAGGCTCAATGAAGTACCCCGGCTTCTGCGCCTCCGCCAGCACCTGCTTGTACGCCGCCATCGCCTCCACGCCCTTGCCGCCATCCTTCAGCAGGTTCGCCACCTCCAGGTCGAACAGAAAGTCCCGCGGATACTGCTGCTGCAAACTCCGCTGCACCTCCAGCGCCTCCGCATACCGCCCATCGTGCCGCAGAAACAAACTCAGCGCCGTCCTCGACTCCACGCTCGTCACCACCCCATGCGCCGCCGAGTTCCGCAGCATCTCCAGCCCCTTCTCCTTCGATCCACCCACCCCCATCATCCCCACCATCAGCCGCACAAACCGCGGCAGGCTCGCCACCGCGAACTTCTGAATCCCCACCGCCATATACGCATCCGCATACAACGGATCCAGCTTCAGCACCGCCTCGCTGTCGTTCTTCGCCTGCAGCCCCTGCCGCGCCGCCGCTGCAAACGAGTGATCCGTCAGCGTAATAAACGCCGCATGCATCCCTCGCCCGTACCCCCGCGCAAACAGCGCATCCTTGTCGTCGGCGTTCCTCTTCAGGCGCTCATCGCATATCCTCACCACCTTGTCCGTCAGGCTGTCGATCTGCTCCCTCGCTCCCTTCGGTATGCTCAGCTCGCGCTTGTTGAAGATAAAGCTGTCGTGCGCGTAATACGTCGTATCCAGCAGATCCTGGTGGTACAGCTCCCGAAAGATCGTCACCGTCAGGATGTAGTTCCACGCCATCGGATCCTGCGCATGCGCCCCCGCCACCCCGTTGAACAGCTTCAGCGCACCGTCGAAGTCCAGGTTGTAGAACCGCTCGTATCCCTGCCGCACCGCCGGGTCCAGGTTCAGCGCCGCCGTATGTTCCTTCGAGCTCTGCGCACCCAGCTTCAAGCCCGGATCCAGAACGCACGCCGGCCCCACCAGAATGCAGGCCAGCACCCATCCCGGCACTCGAAATCCAGCTCCTCGCACCCGCCATTCCCCTCGCGCCCCGCGCCACCGCCGCCCGCGCGCAGCTACACTATACCTTTGACGAAGCCCGCCCCTGCCCCGCACACCCGCAACCGCGCTTCCTCCCCCAACCTCATGAACCCATCCATCCTGCTCCCGCCCCTGCTCCTTCTCCTTGCCTGCGGAGCCTTCATCTTCTGGCCCCAGCGCACCGTCATCGCCGCCCCCGAAAAGACCCGCCTCGACTACCTCCGCGAGCGCAAAGATGTCATCTACGAAAACCTCCGCGACCTCAACTTCGAGTTCCGCGCCGGCAAATACCCCGAAACCGACTACGCCACCCAGCGCGAATCCCTCGAAGCCGAAGCCGCCACCGTCCTCGCCGAAATCGACTCCCTCGGCGGCTGACCCCTCGCCCCTCGCATCTGCTGTTCACAGTCGTGTAACCTGCCCCGGGCACCCTTGTCCCTATGCGTCTAAATCTCGCCGCTGTTCTGCTCTCCGCGGTCTCCGCCATGTCCGCCTTCGCCCAGTCCGCCCCCCCATCCGCGCCCATGTCCGCCCCCACCTCTGCCCGGACCATTCTCATCCACGGCCATCGCGGCGCCCGTGCCGCCCGTCCTGAGAACACGATTCCCGCCTTCGTCTATGGCATCGAACACGGCGACGATGTCCTTGAGCTCGATCTCGCCGTCACCAGGGACAACCACCTCGTCGTTTCGCACTCCCCCTACCTCACGCAGCCCGCCAACGACAACCCCGCCTGGGCAGCCTCCGTCAACGAGCGTCAGTGCCTCGGCCCCGCGCTTCCGCCCGGAACCCTCATCCACTCCCTCACCCTCGCCCAGCTCCAGCAGTACGACTGCGGCTCGCATACCTTGGCCAACTTCCCCCACCAGGTCGCCGTCCCCGGTACCCGCATCCCCACCTTTGAAGAGGTCCTCGACCTCGCTCCCCGCGGCCACTTCGACTTCAACGTCGAGACCAAGATCTTCCCCAGCCACCCCGAGATCACGCCCTCGCCCGACGAGTTTGTCCGCATGATCGACGACATCGTGCGCCGCCGCGGCCTGCAGTCCCGCATCATCCTCCAGAGCTTCGACTTCCGCACCCTCCACGCCATGCGCAAGATCGACCCCCAGATCCGCCTCTCCGCCCTCTTCGGACAGGCCAAGTACGACCCCATCATGGGCCTCTCCGATCCCGACAAGAGCTTCGCCCACATCGCAAAAATCTCCGGCGCCGACATCCTCAGCCCCGACGTGAGCCTCATCACCCCTGAGGAGGTCGCCGCCGCCCACAAGCTCGGCCTCCAGGTCGCTCCCTACACCGCCAATACCCCCAAAGAGTGGCGCCGCCTCGCCGACGCCCACGTCGACGCCATCATCACCGACGACCCCGCCGCCCTACTCTCCTGGCTCCGCTCCCAAACCCCTCCCCTCCACCCCTAACCAGACATCTCCTCCCCACACCCACCCACCCAACCCCATCACCCCAACCCATCACCCCAACCCATTACCCAACCCCGACAACCCAAAACTCCGTCATCTCGACCGAAGGCTTCGCAAAGCGAAGCCGCAGTGGAGAGATCCCCGTATTGGCCCTTGCCCTTGCCTTTTCGGTTGTCACCCTTCGCCGCAGGCGAAGGATCTGCGTTTGCCTTGCCTCACCGCTCACTCCGGAGGCAAAGGAACATCCCCGCCGCCCCCTGACGTATCCTTAGGCGTGCCCGCACTCCGCCGCATCCTCGCCGTCCTCAGCCTCCTCGCGCTTCCCGCCGCCGCGTTCGCCGCCTCCCCCATCACCGGCACGGTCACCAACAAGACCACCAACAAGCCCGCCGCCGGCGACACCGTGACCCTCATCCGCCTCGCCCAGGGCATGCAGGAAGCCACCCACACCAAAACCGACAGCAGCGGCCACTTCTCCCTCGACGTCCCCGACGACGGCCTTCACCTCGTCCGCGTCACCCACGACGGCGCCAACTACTTCCGCCCCGCGCCCGCCGGCACCACCACCGTCGACCTCGACGTCTTCAACGCCGCCCCCCACGTCAAAGGCGTCGTCTCCGAAGCCGAGGTCCTCCGCCTCCAGACCGACGCCGGCGGCACCTCCCTCCGCGTGGTCGAAAACTTCTTCCTCAAAAACGACTCCCACCCTCCCCTCACCCAGTTCTCCAACGTCCCCTTCGACTTCTGGCTCCCCCAGGGCGCCGTCGTCGAAGGCGCCGCCGCCCAGTCCCCCGACGGCATGCCCGTCCGCCAGGCCCCCGTCCCCCTCGCCGAGCCCAACCACTACACCTTTCTCTTCCCCATCCGCCCCGGCGAAACCCGCTTCCAGGTCACCTATCGCCTGCCCTACACCGGCAAGCTCGACTTCAACCCCCGGCCCTCCATGCCCACCGACACCGTGGCCATCATGATGCCGAAGTCCATGACCCTCACCCCCGCCGCCGGCGCTCCCTACGCCCCCGTCGACGACCCCTCCATCAACGCCCAGACCATCGTCGCCCGCAGCGTCACCCCCACCCAGCCCCTCGGCTTCACCCTCTCCGGCACCGGCCAGCTCCCCCGCGACACCAGCGCCCCCGACCAGGGCAGCGGCCAGCCCGCCACCCAGACCGCCCCAGAAGCCGCCCAGCCCGGTGCCGGCGCAGCCACAGCCGACACCCGCCCCGGCGGCGGCCTCGGCAACCCCCTCGACGCCGAAGGCAACCGCGACCCCTGGGCCAAGTACAAGTGGTGGATCCTCTCCGGCCTCGCCCTCCTGCTCGCCGCCGCCGCCGGCATCCTCCTCCGCAAGCCCTCCGGAACCGCCGCCGCGCCCTCCTCCCCGCAGCCGAACCCCGCCGGCCCGTACCCCTCCGGCCCATTCCCTTCCAGCGTCCACTCGGCCCAGCCCGGTTTCCAGCCCAGCTCCCACACCCACGCCGAGCAGCTCCTCCACACCCTCAAGGAAGAGCTCTTCGCCCTCGAAACCGACCACCTCCAGCACCGCATCGCCGAGCCCGACTACCTCGCCCACAAAGCCGCCCTCGAGCTCATCCTCCGCCGCGCCCTCCAGCGCTCCTCGCCCGCCGCCCCCGCTACGCCCGCCGCCACCGAAGCCACGGCCGCCACCGTTGCGCCCGCCCCCGCCCAAACCGCAGCCCAGGCCACCGCCGCCCCCGAAGCCACCGACCCCCAGCTCCTCACCCGCTGAGCGCCCCTCTCCCCATGGCCACTCTCTTCCGTGCCCTTCGTCTGTTCGCGCTCGCCGCCTGGGTCGGCGGCATCTTCTTCTTCACCCTCGTCGCCGGCATCGCCTTCAAGGTCCTGCCCGACCCCCACAACGCCGGCCTCGTCGTCCGCTCCGCCCTCATCGACGTCCACCGCATCGGCACCTACGCCGCCGTCGTCTACCTCCTCGCCACCCTCGCCCTGCTCGCCATGCAGCGCGACAGCCACCCCTTCCGCGTCGTCGAGCTCGCCCTCGTCCTCTCCATGCTCGCCCTCACGCTCTACTCCCAGATCTCCATCCTCCCCCGCATGGAAACCGACCGCCTCTCCCTCGGCGGCGACGTAGACACCGCCCCCCGCGACGCCCCCGCCCGCCGCCACTTCGAGCGCCTCCACTCCCTTTCCGTCAAATTCGAAGCCGCCGTCCTCCTTGAAGGCCTGGCCCTCCTGGCCCTGGCTCCCGTCCACGGCCGCGAAGACCACATCAACAGCCTCCACTAACCCAAAAAGCAACAGCCCCCACTAGACCAAAAAAGCGCCAACGGCGCGCCCTATACCCCACCTCCACCACCCTCTACTCCACCGGCAGCTTCGCCCGATACCCATCCCGCGCAATCACCGAATACTTCAGCGCCTTGCCCTTCTCATCGGCCATCTTCAGCGGCTTTCCCTCGTTGTCCACCAGGTACACCTTCACCTTGCGATACGTCCCATCGTTCTTCGCATTCGTCGGCCGGTACGTCAGCACATACTGGTTCCGGATCGAGTCGTTGATCTGCGAAAAAATATCCGGCAGCGCCCCCTGGAACATCGGCTGAAAGCTCAGCCCTCCCGTCATCTGCGCAAACGTCCGCATCTGGTTGTCGGCCTGCAGATAATCCATCCGGCTGATCGCGCCCATGCCTCCGCGCGCATCCGCCATCGTCCGCGCCAGGTTTCCCGTGCTGATGGTAAAGATCGTCACATTCGGCGTCGCCTTGATCTTCGCCAGCATCTTGTCGAGCGTGATCCGCGAGAACGTGTCCCGCCCGCTTGAGATCAGCACAATGTACTTGCGCCCTTCCACCCTCGTCAGCCGGTCCAGCGTCTCGTACAGCGCGTCGAACTCGTTGGTCTCGCTGAACCCCGGAATCATCAGGCTCTGCAGCGCCTGCGCCACCGTCGACTTGTTGTTCGTAAAATCGCACAGGATGTGCGTCCGCATGTCATACGTCGCCACCGCGATATAGTCGTCCGGCTGCAGCGTCCGGAAAAAACTCCCCGCCGCATTCTGCATGTCGTAGATGAAGTAGTACGAGTTCGCCGCAAACTCCAGCAGCATCACCGCCGTGATCGGCGTCTTCGTCAGCCGCACGTTCTGCACATGCTGCTCCACCCCGTCCTCCACCACCAGAAAGTTCTCCGCCTTCAGCCCCGGCACAAACTGGTGGTTCTTATCCAGCAGCACATTCACATCCAGGTTCACAATCGGCACGTCCACTCGCATCGAGTACACGTCGCCGTTCGGATTCCTGACCTTTTCCTGCTCCGGAGCCGGTGGTGCCGGTGCCTCTTCCTTCTTCTTCGGCAGCACAATGCCGCCGTTGTCCGTCGTCGGTCCGCTCTCGTCCCCGCTCGGCGGCGGCGCCGGCTTCTGCCCCGGTGCCTGCTGCGCGGGAGCCTGCTGCGCTGGCGTCTGCTGTCCCGCCGCCTGCACCGCGCTCAGCGGCATACTTCCACCCCAAACCAGCATCCCCGTCAGCAGCGCCGTCGCGCCATGCCATACCCTGTTCATCACCCGCCGCTCCCTGCACATACCGGAACCCGACCTCTGTTGCCTGATCTTTCCACGCGTGCCCGCAAGATATAGACGAAATAGCCGCCCCAGCAGCCTACACGCGCTCTTCGCGCCTGTCCTCACCCACCCGTGCATCAGCTGTACCGGCGGTGCTCCAGCGTCGTCCAGACGCACGAAGGGCCGCCGGGGGGTGCCAGCGGCCCATTCGCGTTCAACTCGCGCCTCCTATCAAGGGAAGCGATCGGTGGGGGATCGTCCCGACCAGAGGCGCATCTCGATTATGGCACAAATCGTGCCACGTCAACACTCCCCAGTCCTACAAACCTCTGTTGTAAGCTGAGGAACGCCGCGCGGGCCTCGCCGCAGGCTTTTCGCAACCCTTCCAGGAGACCGTTTCGCCTCATGTCGGACATCCAAGGCTTCGCGACCCACGCCGCCGGCGCACAGCTTGTTGCCTTCCGCTACAACCCCGGCGAGCTCGGCCCCTTTGACCTCGAGGTCCGCATCTCCCACTGCGGCGTCTGCCACTCCGACCTCCACCTCATCGACAACGACTGGGGCATCAGCCGCTTCCCCTTCATCCCCGGCCACGAGATCGTCGGCACCGTCACCGGCCTCGGCTCCGCCGTCCGCGGCCACACCCTCGGCCAGCGCGTCGGCATCGGCTGGCAGGCCGACTCCTGCGGCATCTGCGAGTGGTGCCGCTCCGCCCAGGAGCACCTCTGCCCCCGCGCCCAGCCCACCTGCGTCGCCCGCCACGGCGGCTTCGCCGACGCCGTCCGCGTCAACAGCCGCTTCGCCGTCCCCCTCCCCGACGCCCTCGACAGCCTCTCCGCCGCCCCTCTCCTCTGCGCCGGCCTCACCGTCTACGCCCCCCTTCGCAACCTCCTCGTCCGCCCCTCCTCGCGCGTCGGCATCGTTGGCATCGGCGGCCTCGGCCACCTCGGCATCCAGTTCGCCCGCGCCTTCGGCGCCGAGGTCACCGCCCTCTCCACCTCCCGCGAAAAAGAGCCCGACGCCCTCTCCTTCGGCGCCCACGCCTTCGTCAACACCCGCGACACCACCGCCGTCCGCAAGCTCGCCGGCAGCCTCGACCTCATCCTCTCCACCGCCTCCGCCGACCTCGACTTCCCCGGCCTCCTCGCCGCCCTCCGCCCCAAGGGCAACCTCGTCCTCCTCGGCGCCCCCGCCAAACCCATGCACCTGGTCGGCTCCACCCTCATCACCACCGAGCGCGCCCTCACCGGAAGCACCAGCGGCAGCCCCAGCGACCTCTCTGAAATGCTCGACGTAGCCGCCCGCCACAACATCCACGCCGCCACCGAGCCCTTCCCCATGAAGGACGCCAACACCGCCCTCACCCGCCTCCGGAAAAACCAGGTCCGCTACCGCGCCGTCCTCACCAATTAGCTGACCCATCGAAAAACTTTAGTGTGACTGCATTCTCGTGCCCTCACGCTATACTCCGCTCAATCTGCCATGTACATCCGTTCCTTTACGCTCGCGGCCTTCGTTGGCCTCTACTCTCTCTCCGCCCTTTCTCAGCCCCCCCAAAAGGCCGCGGCGCCAGAGGCCTCCCGCCCCGCCACGGTCGCCTATGCTCCTGCTGTCGACCTTCCCCCCAACGGCATGGTGTTTGCCCACCAGAATGGGACTTCCGCCTCCGCCGTTGTCCCCCTCCATGCCACTGAGATCAAGTCCAACTCGCATGCCGCCGGAAACTTTGCCCGCGCCCTGGTCTACGCCGGTCCGCACGCGGGCGTGGAACTCAGCGGCACCCGCGCTCCCATCACGCTTCCTGCCACCACCGTCCTCTACGTCCGGCTCTCGTCCGAGCATCCCGACCTGGACCGCGAGCGCGCTACGCTCGTCCGCCTGCAAGAGAAACAGGATTCGCGTCAGGTCCTCGAATACTCCCGCAACATCTTCGGCGGCAGTCTCAAGCGCAAAGCCGACGAGATAGCGGTAGAAAAAACCGAGGTCGAGGGACAGCTCGTGCTTCGCATCACTCCCGTGAAACCGCTCGAGCCCGGCGAGTACGGCCTCACCTTCTTGCCGAAAGACCCGGCGCAGTACTCCGACGTTGTCTTCGACTTCACCGTCTCGGCTGACTGAGCACCCTCCGCCCAGCCGTCATCCTGAGCGAAGCGAAGCTCCGCAGAGCCTCGCCCTGTATCTCGATCCTGCCCATCCCCCTCCGCCGAAATCCTCCCCCAAGCCAAACACCCTCTCCGCAGCCGTCATCCTGAGCGGAGCGAAGGACCCCGTATTTCGTCCCTGCCCATCTCCCACCGCCAGACCCCTCGGTCCCCCGTCCTTCCCGGTTGAGGGCCGAAGGTCCGAGCCCGTCCTTGACACGCCCGATACAATAGAAAGTAGGACAACCCACCCGCGACGGCCTACCTCAGCGACACTTCAGCGACACTTCAGCGACACTTCCGGGACACTTAAGTCCGGACCTAACCGCCCTGATTCGAAGACTTTGCACACTTTAAGTACGGGGGAGGGGGGGGTCCCGCTTCCCTGCCCAGCCTCCAGTCCACCCGGCCCCGCCACCCGGCACCCCCAGCCCATGCGCTTTGAACTTTTTATCGCGGCCCGTTACCTCCGCGCCCGCCGCCGCCAGGCCGTCCTCGGCCTCGTCACCGCGATCTCCGTCCTCGGCATCGCCGCCGGCGTCGCCGCCCTCATCATCGCC
>DATLMQ010000319.1:0-5778 GCA_035537215.1 Acidobacteriaceae bacterium | reverse complement strand
AGATGCTGCAGGATAAGAAGATTTCGGCGGGGGAGGCGGCGCAGGCGGAGCTGGAGCCGCTGGGGCTGAAGCTGGAGGCGCCGTCCAACAGCGAGGCGCCGTACTTTGTGGAAGAGGTGCGGCGGCAGCTGGAGCGCGAGTACGGCGTGGACGAGGTTCATGGCGCGGGGTTGCGCGTGTATACGACGCTGGACCTGGATTTGCAGCGGGCCGCGGAGAAGGCGGTGCTGGACGGTGTGGCGACCTATGAGCGCCGGCGTGGATGGAAGGGAAAGCTGACGAACGTGCTGGGGACGAATCCTGACCTGAGCTCGTATACGCATGGGGACTGGACGGCGCCGATCCGCGAGGGAGCGTACTTTCATGCGCTGGTGACGGAGATTGCGCCGACGAAGATGACGGTGCGGATCGGCGGGCAGCAGGTGACGATGACGTACCCGGACTGGGCGTGGACCACGGTGACACGGGCGACGGAGCTGGCGCAGGTGGGCGACGTGGTGTACGTGAAGGTGACGAGCGCGGGGCCGAGCGCGGCGCTGCACACGGTGCTAGAGCAGGACAGCGGGGCGCAGGGGTCGATGATGGCGATGGACAATGCGAACGGAGAGGTGCTGGCGATGGTGGGTGGCCGGGACTTCGCGGTGTCGCAGTTCAACCGGGCGACGCAGTCGCAGCGGCAGGTGGGGTCGTCGTTCAAGCCGTATGTGTACACGGCGGCGATGGAGGCGGGGATGAACCCGTACAGCACGGTGCTGGATTCGCCGACGACGTTTTACACGCCAGGGGGGCCGTATACGCCGCACAACTATGAGCCGAACTACCGCGGGACGATGACGCTGATCGACGCGTTTGCGGAGTCGCGGAATATCCCGGCGCTGCGGCTGGCGGACAAGGTGGGGATCCGGAAGGTGATCGAGGTGGCGCACCGGTTTGGGGTGACGAGCAATATCCCGGTGTTTCTGCCGGTGGCGATCGGGTCGGCGGACATTACGCTGGCCGAGCAGGTGAGCTCGTACAGTGTGTTTCCGAACGATGGGATACGGATTGCGCCGCACTACATACGGCGGGTGTCGCAGCCGGATGGGCTGCCGCTGGAGCAGAGGGCGCCGGCGGTGCGTGAGGTGATTTCCGTAGGCGTGGCGCGGCAGATGATGCAGCTGCTGCAGGCGGTGGTGCAGCATGGAACGGCGGCGCAGGCGGCGGCGATGAAGCATCCGTTCGGGGGAAAGACGGGGACGACGAACAACTATACGGACGCGTGGTTTCTGGGATTTTCGCCGTCGATTACGTGCGGGACGTGGATCGGGTTCGACGACCGGCAGTCGCTGGGGGAGAAGGAGACGGGGGCAAGGGCGGCTCTGCCGATGTGGATCGACTTTATGAAGGTAGCGGTGGCGGACCGGCCGAATGAGCAGTTTGCGCGGGCGAATGAGCCGAAGCGGAAGCTGGAGGTGGCGGAGGGTGCGCCGGGGCCGGTGGCGGCGCCGAAGCCGCCGCTGTTCCGGGACGAGGATGGGGGCGAGGGGGCGACGCCGGCGCCTAATGGGCCGGGGGCCAGTGCGCCGGGAGCGACGCCGGGTTCGGGGCCTGGGGGGCAGGAGATGCCGAACGATGAGGCGGCACCGGTGACGCCGGCTCCGATTGTGCGCAGGCCGCCGCCGACGCTGGGTGTGCCGGGAGCACCGGGGAGCCCGGGGGCTTCGGGGAGTGGGACGCAGGCGCCGCGGCAGGGTGCACCGCGGGTGCAGGAGTAGCGGCGCGGGGGATGCAGCGGCATAGAAGGCCGCCTCTAATGAGGCGACCTTCCGGCAGTGATCAGCACACAATGACTGGATTGGCCCATTCAGCACACGTCGAGGGTATCGACGTTCTTCCAGCCGCGTGCGGATTAGTGGCGATGCGTCAGATCAAGACCTTTGCTATTGAGGTGGATACGGTAGACGCTGCTGGACGCGGTGATATAGAGAGTCTGCCCGTCGGGGCCGCCCCAGCCACAGTTGCTCACGCGCTCCGGTACATGGATGGTGGCGATGTGTTTGCCTTCCGGGGAGATGATCCAGACGCCTCCGGGGCCGGCGCCGTACAGGTTGCCCTTGACGTCAACCTTGATGCCGTCGGGCGTCCCGTCGCCGGGCGCGCCTTTGGCGCTGAGAAGCACTTTGCCTGGGCCGACGGTTCCATTCTTTTCGAGCGGGTAGCGCATCCATAGCGGATTCGCCGGATCGGAGTTGGCAACATAGAGGACTTTCTCATCGGGAGAGAGGGCGATTCCGTTGGGCCTCGTCAGGTCGCGAATGAGCAGGACGGGGTCTGTGGGAGTTGAGCCCGGCGCCTTGTGGGCAGCGTTGCGAATCATGAACACGCCGTTGAAGGGGAGTTCCTTCTTCGGATCGTTGTCCTGCTGGCTGGCGAGGCCGTAGGGCGGGTCGGTGAAGAAGAGCGAACCGTCGCTGGCGTAGGTTATATCGTTGGGGCTGTTGAAGCGCTTTCCCTGGTAGCGGTCCGCGAGCACCGTGAGCGACGAGGAGCTTTCAAGCTTGTCAAAGCGAAAGACCTGGTGCAGGGCGTGACCGGCGACGGTGAGCCGTCCGGAGGCGTCGAAGGCGTTGCCATTGGTTCCGGGTTCCTTGCCGTGGAAGCTGGGATCGGTGAGGCCGGAAGGTTTCTTGAAGATACTGGCCTTGTTATCGGAGGAGACGACCAGCATCTCGTTCAGGTCGGTGTCGCTGACAAAGAGACGGCCGTCGGGCGCCCATGCGGGACCTTCGAGCCACTTGCAGCACGTAACAATCTTCTCGAGGTGCGCGGCGGGAGGGATGATGGCGGCGGCCTCCGGCGTGAGGCGCTCAATGGGGGCCCCGGGCTTCGTCTGAGAGAGTAAAGACGTCGGTGCCAGGACGGCAGCCAGCAGCAGAGGATGGAGGACGATACGGCTCAAAATCATGCATCCCTTCTATCAAACAAATCCGTTCCTGTGATTGCGATCATTTGAAATGAGCCAAACGGTGGGTAAGTCATAACGTGGAATGGGCACTGAAAGTCCCATGCCCTGGGGGTGCGAGTGGGGAGCACCATAGAATCCAGGTGAGATCGCGCAGGTATTGGCGCCTCATGGCTTGAGCTCTGGAACCTGCCGGCGCGCGTAGATCGACTGAGCCAAGAGAGGGCGGCAGGATGCAAAAAGGATTTACGAAAAGGCCGAAGACAGAGGAACCGGCGGCGAACCAGGGTAAAAACTACATCACTCCAGGCGGGCTCGAGCGCTTGATCGATGAGCGCCGTTTTCTGCTCACCAAAGATCGCCCGGCGGTGGTGGAGGTGGTGGCGTGGGCTGCAGGGAATGGTGATCGCAGCGAGAACGCGGACTATCAGTACGGCAAGCGGCGGCTGCGGCAGATCGATGGACGGATCCGCTTTCTGACGAAGCGGATTGAGGCGGCAGAGGTGGTGGATCCGGAGGCTCCGCGAACGGAGCAGAGGGCGGCGAAGGTGTTCTTTGGAGCCACGGTGCGCTATGCGAATGCCGCAGGGGCAGAGCGAGTGGTGAGCATTGTCGGCACGGACGAAGTCGATCTGGAACGCAACCACATCAGCTGGGCTTCACCGCTGGGGCGGGCACTGATGCGCGCGGCGGAGGATGACGAAATCGTTCTTCATGCGCCGGGCGGCACGGAGACGCTGACGGTGCTGGAGGTGCGGTACGAGCGCATCGCGGTGGAACCGTTTCGCGAGCCGCCTGGGGCGGAGGTTTCGGGGAAGAGGTAGATGGGTGGGGTTGCCGGAACGGGCTACTCATTCGTAAACGGCCGGCCAAATTTTTGCCCGCTGCTCAGCTTCGTGCGGTAGCCGGCCACTTCGTTTGTCCACCCTTGTGGTAAGCGAGGTTCCCAATATGCCCCGCCCGGGCCGCCGCGATCCCCGCCTCCACGGGAGCATTCGGCTCGCGCCGGGTCTTGATGCAATCCAGGAAATTGGCCATATGCGTGATGGTCCCGTCCTGGAAGCTGTCTTCCTTGAGCAGGGGGTTCTGCGCTTCCTTCAGGCCCTCGCGATAGATGCCCATGCCCCTGCGCGTGATCTTCAGCGTGCCCTCGGTTCCCCGGAACTCCAGCCCGCCATCATCAATGGACGAGTTCATCATCCCCTCGTAGACCACATCCCACCCCGGGTACCGAAAGGCCGCCTGGATGGTATCGGGGCACTGCCACTCCTTGAAGACGTAGTTGTCGCCCAGCACCTGCGCCATTACCGGTTCGTCGCTCTTCATCGCCCACATCGCCACGTCGATCCAGTGGGCGAACAGGTCGGTCATGGCGCCGCCGCCATAGCTCCAGTACCAGCGCCAGTGGCTGTACAACTCCAGGCTGAACGGCGTCTCCGGAGCCCCGCCCTGCCATTGCTTCCAGTCCAGCTGGGCCACATCGATCGGCTTGGGCGCCCACATGGTGGTGTAGTTCTGCCACCAGTAGGTCCGAACCTGCACGACCCGCCCCAGCGCTCCCCCCTGGATGAGCTCCACCGCATTGCGAAAATGCGTCCAGCTCCTCTGCTGCATCCCGCACTGCAGCACCTGCTTGCCCGACCGCACCGCTTTCTGTAACGCCGCTCCCTCTTCCAAGGTATGCGTCACCGGCTTCTCGAGATACACGTCCTTGCCGGCGGCCAGCGCAGCGCACGCAATCCGCACGTGCCAGTGGTCCGGCGTGGCAATGATCACCGCATCCACATTCTTGTTGTCCAGCACCTCGCGGAAGTCCATGTGGGTCGTCGCACCCTGCGCCTCTGCACGCGTCTTCACCTGCTCCCTGTGCGGCGCATACACATCGCTCACAGAGGTGATGTCGAACGGCACACCCGTCTTCTCAGCCGAGTCCAGCAGCGACCGCATCCGCCCACCCGCGCCGATCACTCCCACCTGCAAACGGTCGTTGGCCCCAAAGGCTCTCGTCGAAGCCAGGGCGGACAATCCACTCCCAATCACAAAGTGACGGCGGTTCATAGGCAACAAAGCACTCCCATCCCAAAACTCGCGAGAATCTTACCAGCAGCATCGACTGGCGAGGAGGGGAGAGCCGGTCAGATCCGAAGCGGACCTGCGGTTTGGCGACCGGAGAGGCCTTGATCCGGAGGACGGAACGTTTCTAGAGGGTGCTGGATGCTTTGGGTTCGAGGGGGATGTGGAGGTGGTCGGCGAGGGAGAAGAGGCGGTGGGCTTTGCGGATGTCGTGACCGATCTGGGTGCGGAGGAGTTCGGGGGAGGGGAAGCGGCGCTCTTCGCGGAGGCGGTGGAGGAAGGTGAGGGTGAGTGGGGTGGATTCGGTGAGGTCGACGGGCTCGAAGTCGAAGAGGTGGGTTTCTACGGCGAAGGAGTCGGCGCCGAAGGTGGGGCGGTTGCCGATGTTGGTGACGCCGCGGAAGAGGCGGGCTGCGCTGTTGGGGTTGGGGGTGTTGCCGGGGATATCGGTGGGGATGTTGCTGGGGGTGTCGCCGACCTGGAGGGTGGTGACGTAGACGCCGTTGGCGGGGAGAAGCTCGGGGTAGGGGGCGAGGTTGATGGTGGGGACGGCGTAGCGGGTGCCGTAGCCGCGGCCGGAGGCGGGGGTGCTGCGGATGCTGTAGGAGCGGCCGAGCAGGGCGCGGGCGTGGCTGATCTCTCCGGCGGCGAGCAGGGAGCGGATGCGGCTGGAGGAGATGGGGGCGCCGCGGAGGAGGCGGGGCTGCCAGGCGCGGACGGAGAAGCAGAATTCCTGGCCGAGCTGGGAGAGGCCGGCGACGTCG